>DAISKX010000184.1:0-7084 GCA_036820725.1 Nitrospiraceae bacterium | reverse complement strand
ATGGATTGCGCATCGTTTGCGTGACCATATCTTTCGCGTTCAACGGCGGGGTGTTCTGGATCGCCATCAGCGCGGTCACGATGAGCCGCCCGGAAATGGAGGGTTCCTGACCAATGCCGGCCGTATCTATCTCGATATGGGCCACTTGGAATTCGCCTCACCCGAGTGCACGACACTCGCAGACCTTGTCGCGTCCGACCGGGCCGGTGACCGCATCTTGCAGGATTCATTGAGAGACCTCGGCCTGACGGAAAGTATGTTTCTCATCAAGAACAATATCGATCATGAGACGGACGCGACTTTCGGATCTCATGAAAACTTTCTCGTCTCGCGCCGGTTCCCTTTTTCCCGCAGGGGGCTGGCTCCGCTTGTCTCCTTCCTCGTGACGAGACAGATTTTTACCGGAGCAGGGCGCGTGGGCGTGGCCAGCGACGTCAACGAATGGGTCCAGGTAGGAAGTTTGATGCTCCATCGACCGGGCCTTCGCGATGCCCCCGATCGGTCGATGTTGCCCTTTCAGCTGTCGCAGAGAACCGACTTTATCGTGAATGATTTCTTCGAATGGGTTCAGCACAATCGCGCGATTGTCAATACGCGCGACGAACCGCTGGCGGATCCGAATCAATTCCGTCGCATCCATCTTCTCTGCGGCGATTCGAATATGGCGGAATACGCCACCGCCCTGAAAATGGGCACGACGGGTTTGGTCCTTCAATTGATCGAGGATGGTCATGTGCCACGAGGACTCGATATCAGCGAACCGGTTGAAACCATGCGGGAGCTGTCCCGCGATCCCGAACGTACGTGGCTCGTGACCCTTGAATCGGGCAAGACGATGTCCGCGATCGATCTGCAGAGCCGCTTTCTCGAAGCCGCTCAGCAACACTACAAAGGACAGGACGACGATACCGACTGGGTCTTGGAACAGTGGGAAGCGATCTTGCGGGATCTCTCAGCCGATTACACCAAGCTGGTGGGGCGAGTGGATTGGGCGTCCAAGCTCTGGCTCCTCGAGACATTTCGTGGGGAGGATCCCAGCATTGCGTGGGATGATCCCATGCTCAAGAGTCTGGATCTGGAATATCACAACCTCGATCCTGAACGGGGGCTCTATTTCGGCCTTGAACAGGAAGGTCGTGCTCCACGGCTCACGAGCGACAAGATGGTGGGTCTCGCGAAGGATGGCCCGCCGAAGAATACCCGTGCATTCGGACGTGGAGAGTTGGTCCGCCACCTGCTGAGTTCTGCAAGTCTCGACGAAGTAGAAACATGGAAAGTCTCTCCCTCCTATATCATCAACTGGTCGATGATCCATTTGAAAGGCGGCGATCCGTTTCCGATGCCGGATCCGTTTAAGACATACGCTCCAGAACTCCGGCAGCACATCGCGCATTGCCTTGAGGGGTCGGTCTAGCGGATCGATCCTAGCGCCTTTAATGCGCGCTTCGACACGTCGAACGAGAACCGGAGTTGAACAGCCAGATATTTTTGAACGAGACCTGACTGATCGAGCGGTCGATCCTCCTCACGATAAAACGCCAGTTCAGTATTTCGCCAGCGCACGGCAATTCCCACGATCCAATCCAACTCTGTTGGATTCAGCGTATTGCTCGCCTCTCGATCCGTAAACATGTTCACGTCTCCGTATAACACCAGCCGGTTCTTATACAGATCGAGGTCTGCATGAGCGACGTAGCGGAAGAGGGCACGTCCGGTATTGTTGGGGCGAGCGAAATAGTTGCTGTTATGAAACAGCCATCCGGCGCCCGCATAGGCGGTCAGGTTCTGATTAGGAAAGGTCCGCCTCCACAAGCCGGAGTCTTGGACTGCGTGGAATTTGGCGGTCACGAGAGCATCGGCATAGGCTTGCTTGATGCCGCTTCTGTCGATGGGCGCGTCCCGCTCATACTGAAGACGCCAACCGAAGCGCTCCAGTTGGCCAGTGAAGGCGAACGTGCTGTCCCATTCCGACAATTTTATCCACCCGTCAGTGCGATCCGAAAAGAAGTTCTGATCTGTGTAAAAGGTGAGATATTGTTTGTACAAGTCGGTTTCCACATGGAGCATGTGCCGCAGCCCCACGAGACCGGTATTGTCCGGTCGGGCGGCAAAGGTCGGGTTATCGACAAACGCTCCGGTCAACAGATAGCCTCCGAATAGGCTCTCTTCTTCCTCCCGATCGGCATTCGGATTGTCCAAAGATGGCAACGGGCGGCCGTATTTTTCCAATGCATATCCTACCTGGACATCGCAGACGCAGATACCTACCACGGTCAATGTGATGCCGCATTGAACGAGGCGTTCCGTGATGATTCGAATGTAGGGGCGTCTCTCGTCCATGTCACACTACTCGCACGTCACCTGGGTGCGTGCTGATGTATTTGATCACTCTGTAAGAAATAACGATTGAATTGCTCGACCCAGCGGGACTCGACTGCGTGCTGAAACGTGATCACGCTCCGTTCCGGTCTGGCCGGTTGAGGGGAGCTTGGTAGTTCATGGAACACAATTAAGAAAGATTTCTTCACAATCGTTCGATGCGTCGAACGACTCGGGAACGAAGCGATACAGGACATCGTCTACGTGGTCGTGATCGAACACGACCGTCGCCCAACATCCATGATGAACACCGGACAGGCTGCCCTTTGAGGCCACGGATGATTCTTCCAGGATAGGGGCCTCGCGATAATACCGCAGGTAGGTGACCGTGCCTTCCACACCTTCCTGAAACGGTTGGCCTGCGCAGGAAATTATCTGGGCCTTGGGTTTTCCTTTCAAAGCTTCTTGATTCGGGTGACCCTCTGTAAACGGCGTTGTGGCGCAGCTTGTGAGGCCCAGCATGCACAGTGTGACGATCGGCAGAAGGGGCAGGTGAAGGTCAGATGCGATTAAACGGCTCATGTTGGGGTCTCGATAACATAGGATCGGGACAAAAGACAACTTGTCTTATCGCGAGACATACGGATCTGTTTCAGGTTCTGTGGGCTGGCAGAACACGCGGCGATGTCGGTCGTTCAGGTAGAGGCGAATTGCAACAGATCATACCGAGAACTGCGCAGGTTCCCCGGAACATGGAGTCGATTCGATCCCTGGACGCACCTTCGCGAACAAGCCAGTCCGTCGAAGCACATGTGTGCGTTGAGCGACGAATCGGAAGCGAGGTCTAGTTGCGAATGGTTGGCCGTATGTGTGGATAGGCTTACGTATTCTGTACATGGCCATCTCTCTTTGATTGACAAGATTTCCCGCTTCCTTCATGATGGCCGCACGTGAGCGCCCGACAGGAATCCGTATCAACTGTGAGCGCGACAATGCCCACCCTGTTCCATCATATCGTCGTCATACTTCCGTATAGATACTCGAGTGCGCCGTGCTTGGCGCGACCGTCGTCTCGGATCTATCGGTCCACCACGAGAATCGGGAGACGTAAATCAGCGAACGCTCTCGTTCAGTTGTAGCAGCGATTTGAGTCTTTCGTCCGGCTAACCATGCGACATGTAGATGACTCCCATGGGCCTGAGGTCTATTCACGCGTTCAGGAAGTCGAGGGGATGCATGATGCGATTCCTCAGCAGAGCCGGACTACGCGTGGTTTCATCCCTGCCTCTCTCAAGGAACGGCGCCGTTCGGTCCGCCTCTCGGTTGGAATTGACGTGACACTCCACTGCCGGCATGCCGCGTGGCATGGGACGGTACAGAGTGTCGGCTTTGCCGGTTTGTATATGGTATTCCCCACGGTCGTTCCGGCCACCACAAATGAGCGAATTCTTCTCAGTTTTGAAAGTACGGTCTCCAAGTTGGCCATCAAGGGAAGAGTTCGGGCGGTCCGCGAAATTTGGGAGGACCGGCTTGACTGCGGTAAATCGTCTGCTGTCGGTTTAGGGATTGAATTCTCGGCGATCAAAGAACCGGATGCGACGGTTCTCGCGTCACTCGTGGACGGTGCGTATGAACGCGTGGCGGTCGTCAAACTTGTCGCCACGCTTGTACCTCATGATACCGGCGATCTTTTAGTCGAGACTCAGCCTCAGGGTGCCTGGTCGTCGAGAGGCATCCATCCGTACGCAGACCACGAAACGGTTGGTCCGGGATTCGATCGCAGGATGACGTCACGCATGAAGGTCTCGCTGACGACGTATGTGACTTGTGTCAACGGCTCAGAGATCCAGCCATTACCCTCTGCCGTGACTGCGAACTTGAGTTTGGGTGGTCTCTGCATCACGCTCCGGACCGAGGAGAATCTGCATGGCCAACAGATCCATGTCCGCATGTTTTATCCTGGCGAGATCGCTGAGACAGGCTCCGGTCGCACATTTTCATCGTCGGATTGCAAGATTACAGGACGTGTTCTGTGGGTGGTGCCGGATGAGCATAGGGGGGCGGCAGGGGCTCCCGTTTCCCAAGCACCCAGGGTTCGCGCGGGGATTCAATTTGTATCGGACGATGACGAGGAACAGCGCCGCATTTCTATATTGATGAGGAGGTTTCTTGAGCGCCCTGCGCAGGTCGAGGACTGGGCGTACACCACGGAAGTGGTGAGCGACCTCAAACACTGCTGGAACTCCGATCGATTACAAATCGCACTCTATCACGACCACCCACGTGTCTCGTTATCAGAGGGAACTCCGGTCATGATTCTCTCGCCTGGGTACGGGGAAACCAAAAAAGATTTTATTACGCTGGCTTATTTTCTCGCGAGTAACGGAGTGCACGTCCTCCGATATGATCACACGAACCACATCGGTGAGAGCGACGGGGATATATGCCGATTCACTTTGAGTGGAATGCAGAGAGATCTCACTGCCGTGATCGAGTATGCTCGGAGCACCTGGCCATCCAGTCGGATCGGATTGGTGGCGGCTAGCCTGGCAGGTCGAGTGGCTTTGCGTTTGCTCCATAATAGTCAAAGCTTGGATGCCCTGGTTTTGTTGAACAGTGTGTTTGATATCACAAGCACGCTGCATGCCGTCCATCAAGAAGATCTAGTGGGTACCTATCATTCCGGTGTACGGCGGGGCGTCATCAACATTCTGGGGTTCAATGTGGACTCCAACAATTGGCTTGAAGATGCCACGCAACAGGGATTGGCCGATTTAGATGGAACGCTGTGTGATGCCGAAGCAGTTCGTACACCGGTCCTCTTGTTTGCCGCAGAACATGACGTGTGGATCAGTCAGCAATCGGTCCGGGCTGTGGGAAAAGCACTCGGTCAATATCTTAGACATTCCTATCTCGTTCCCGAAGCATTGCATCGCTTGCAGGAAAATCCAAGGAAGGCTCGTGCGGTCTATCGTCAGATCGTCGCGTGTTGCCAAGAAGAGCTTCTGCAGACAGGTTGTTTTGAGGAATTTGTCGAGCCCACTCAGAAAGAAATCGGTCTGCAGAATCGTGTCGAGCGTGATCGCGCGAGATCACGAAGGATCATCTGTAAGGCGGAGCACCAGGAATTCTGGCGGGACTATCTGGACAATTTTCGTTATATTGCCAATGTCAGTGATTTTTGGCAATTGATGGACCATATTTATGGTCTCATGGGACCCTGCGATCGAGGGGAAACCATTCTTGATTGCGGCTGCGGCAACGGGAACCTTGCGATGTTTTTACAGATCAATCAGGCATATCGCCGAAGGTTCTCACGGGCTCGCGATTTGAAATCACCGTCCTACTATGGGGTGGATTTCGTCCCCAGTGCCCTCCGCGTGGCTCACGAGAACGTGAACCATATCGGGACTTTTCTGCATCAACAACTGATGGGTCAGGTCATATCGTCTCCTCCGATGCCTGTGGCATTGTGTCGGGCCGACCTTGAATGGCCTCTTCCATTTCCCGACAATTTCTTCGATCGCGTCGTGTGTAATCTCGTGATCGGATATGTACGCGACCCGTTGTTCACAATACGAGAACTTGTCCGAGTATGCAGCCCGTACGGGAGAGTCGTGATCAGCAATCTCAAGGCGCATGCCGATCTCTCTGAAATATTTAGAAACTTCTCGAAAACGGCAGAGAATAAAGAGCAAGTTCTCGAAGGTCGCCATTTGCTCAACAACTCCGGCAAGATTAAGCAAGGGGAGGGTGACGGATACTTCCACTTTTTTGACAAGCATGAATTGACAATGCTACTGCAGGCTGCTGGTGCCAACCGACCCAGAGTATATTCCACGTTTGCCAACCAGGCGTATGTGGCAGTCGCTGATAAGTTCGACGCCCATCCGTAAGTATGGTACAACGTACTCGATCCTGCGTGCTTTGAGCCGTCGCCCCCCGCATGAACTTCTTTGCATTTAGTGGACTTATTAATGCGCTAGCAGCGACCTTCCTCGGTATTGTCGTCTACGTCCGGGACGCCCGTTCTCCCCGCAACAAAATTTACGGCCTCTACTGTCTGAGTATCGCCGTATGGAGTTTTTTTTATTGCGCGTGGCAGCTTGCTGAGTCCCCAAGCCTTGCGCTCAGTTTCGTCCGTCTGCTCATGGCGGGCGCCATTCTCATTCCCATTCTGTATTTCCATCACACGGTCACCTTCCTGGATACGGTCGGCCAACATCGACAGGCGCTTCGTATCGGATATGCCGCCAGCGTGTTCTTTCTGATCGCCGATACCACGTCCTGGTTTGTGGCCGACGTCAAATCGGTCCTGTCCTTTCCCTACTGGCCTGAGCCGGGTCCCTTGTTTCACTTCTATCTGGCCTGGTTCGCGGGCTATGTGCTGTACACCACCTATTTGGTCGCCGCCGCGTTCCATGCGGCGAGCGGTATTCGCCGGCACCAGTACGCCTATATGGTTGCTGCCAGCATCATTGGATACGCGGGCGGAGCGACTAACTTCCCGCTCTGGTATGGAATTCCCATTGCGCCATACGGCACGATTTTAATCACGCTCTACACGGCGTTGATGGCTTATACCATCGTCAGATACCGGTTGATGAATATCAGTGTGGTTCTCAACAAAGGGCTGGCCTATGCCATCGTTCTCGGAATTATCGTCGTCGCCACGTCCATCGGGGCAGTGCTCAGTAATAGAGCGACAGCGCACTCAACTCCCCCACTCCTCGCCGGCACGCTTTTTCTGATCTGCGGCCTCTGG
>DAISKX010000183.1:0-7114 GCA_036820725.1 Nitrospiraceae bacterium | reverse complement strand
GGAGGCATCCAGGACATTGGGTCGATTGGCTCGCGAGCGATGGTTGCGGGCCACCGGGCACCGTATCAAAAAAGCAAGAGTGCATCGTCTTCTCAGTCATTGGCCGTCGTCCGTGGAACCCGACGTCAGGGACGTTGCCATAGCCATTGCCCGCACGGAGCCGGAGTTCACCGACAGGCCGGAAGTGCGGGAAGTCGAACGCTTGTTGACGGATCTACTCAAGGCTGCGAGGCAATGGATCTATATCGAAACACAATATTTCACCTCCGCCATGCTTGCCGAGGTGTTGGCCGCCCGCCTTCAAGAATCGGACGGACCTGAAATCGTACTGATTCTGCATCCCAACAGTGACGGGTGGCTCGAGCAACATACGATGGATGTGCTGCGGGGTCGGGTGCTCAAACGGCTGAGGGCCGTGGACCGCTTTCATCGGCTCGGTCTCTATTATCCCTACCTGCCGGACCTGAAAGGTCAGTGTATCAGCATGCACAGCAAAGTCTGCATCGTCGATAATGAGTATGTCAGGATCGGATCGGCGAATATGAGCAACCGTTCGATGGGATTCGATTCAGAATGTGATCTGGCGTTGGAAGCAAACGGAGACCCAATGGTTCAACAGCGCTTGGCTCATTTCCGGAACGGCTTGCTGGCGGAGCATCTCGATGTGCCTGTTGATCGTGTACGGGGTACGATCGACGAACGGGGCTCCCTCATAGGGGCCATTGAAGGGCTTCGTGGAAGCGGTCGGTCGCTGGAAGTTTTCGACGGTCAGATCCCTGCCGAAGTGGACGAGTGGGTGCCTGATGCCGAGTTCGTCGACCCCCCTCGTCCCTATGAGACGCAACTGGTACCCAGAGAACACCGTCCATCCACCCTTCGGCAGATCATGCTCGGGACGACGCTTCTTCTCGCAGTGTTGGCCCTGGCAGCAGCTTGGCGCTGGTCGCCGCTCGGGACGTGGCTCGAAATCCCACGGCTGCTGGCTTATGTGGAAGCATTCGAACAGAGCCCGGCCGCCCCGTTCATCACTATCGCAGGCTTTCTGATCGGTGGTCTGCTCGTCGCTCCTGTCACGGTGTTGATTACAGTGACCGTGCTGGCCTTCGGACCATTGCAGGGCTTCCTCTACTCCTTTGCCGGCATGACATTCAGCGCAATCCTGACATTCTATCTGGGCAGGGTGTTCGGCCAGCGTCTCGTCGATCGGATCTCCCCACGGTTGCATCGCTTGAGCGTTCGTCTGGCCGAGAAGGGAGTACTGGCCGTCGTAACCGTCAGGGTGCTTCCCGTCGCTCCCTTCACGATCGTGAACATGGTTGCGGGCGCGACGCGAATTCGTACGAAGGATTTCGTGGTGGGGACCATCATCGGTGAGCTGCCCGGGCTGATCGCCTTGTCGATTTTTGTCGATCAGATCACGACCACCATCAAAAGCCCGGGACCGGGGAGCTATGCGGTGCTGGCGGTGACAGCGGTGGCAATCGTCGCCGTCGCATGGATGCTTCGGCATTGGCTGACACAACGGACAGCCGCACAAGAATCCGGAGCGGCGTGAGTATGCGTCTTGCGCTGGCGACATATAACGTGCATCGCTGTATCGGAACCGACGGCCGTTATGATCCAGGCCGGGTCGTCGCGGTGTTGAAGGAACTGGATGCCGACGTGATCGCGCTGCAGGAGGTGGACTCACCGGCGCATCACGGTCTGGAGCTGCTCGAAAGCATCGCGAATGAATTGAAGCTGATTCCGATTGCGGGCCCGACCCTTCTCGAACGCAAATGTCATTACGGCAACGCAATCCTGACAAGGTGTGCTCCGACGGAAGTGCGCCTGGTGGATCTGAGTCAATACGGCCGCGAGCCCAGGGGGGCCATCGATCTCGATATTCAGTGTGAGCGGGAGCATCTTCAGATCGTGGCCGCACACTTAGGTCTGAAACCTTCGGAACGGCGGATACAAGTCGAAAAACTGCTCAAGCATTTCGGCACGAAACACTGTATCCTGATGGGAGATCTAAACGAATGGTTTCTCTGGGGCCGGCCCCTAAGATGGATTAAGGCGATTTTCGGTCACACCCCGTCCCTGCGGACTTTTCCTTCGCGCCTGCCTGTCTTTGCACTGGATAGAATCTGGGTGCGTCCGCCCGGCACGCTCGTGAAGATGACCGTGCACAAGACCTCTCTGTCGTTCAAGGCGTCCGATCATCTTCCGCTTAAAGCCACGATCGAACTCTGAGATGGCGTCAATCGGAATATGCCCCTCACCTCGCCTCTCCCCTTTGGGGGAGAGGAAGGGTGAGGGGGGCGAGCAGCTTTCACGCATGAGGGATCCGCTTCGCTTCAGGCTTGACGATTGACGGATGACGCATCGGTATTTTTCACGATCTGGCTACGCCGGACGGCCCGCGGCTGCCGGAACCTTCGTCTGGGCCAGCCGTTCATCCACCGCCTTCCAATCGATATTCGAGAAGAATGCGTCAATGTACCGACCGCGTTCCGAGGGTTTATAGTCCAGAATGAACGCATGTTCCCAGGCATCCATGACGAGAACGGGTAGGAATCCGGAGATATTTCCTGTCTCATGCAAGGTGATCCAATGATTGCTCAACAGGCCGTTCTGGGGATTGAGGTAACACATCGCCCATCCCACCCCGCGCATTTTCCCCACCCCGGTAAAATCGACTTTCCAGGTTTCGAATGACCCGAAGCTGTCTTCTGCAGCCTTCCGGAAGAACGACGTCGCCGTCGGATCTTCTTGGCCGCGGCTCTTGAGATTTTCGAAGTAGTATTCATGGAGCACCATGCCGTTGAACTCAAACCCCAACCGGCGTTTCAGTTCCGAATAGGCCGGCATTTCTTCCTGATCGACCTTCCCATCCTTCAAGACCTCACGGATGTGTTCCGTGAGGCTGTTTGTCTCCTTCACGTACCCTTCGTACAGTTTAAAGTGGGTCTGCATCGTCTTGTCCGAGATGCCGTTGAGATCATGCAGATCATAGGAGCGGACACGATAGGCTGCAGTCGTCATGGTTGAGTACATGTGATGTCTCCTTGGGGGTTAAATGTTCTCGGACGGTTGACGCATGACCTCCTGATCATTCGGATCAAGAATGGGTGCGCATGGCATGTTCCATCAGCTCGCGAACTTCGGCGTCGGACGTGGGCACGAAATCCTGATACCATTGCCCGACTCCGGAAAAATCAGACGGTGTCT
The DNA here is from genome assembly GCA_036820725.1 of Nitrospiraceae bacterium. Taxonomy (GTDB): domain Bacteria; phylum Nitrospirota; class Nitrospiria; order Nitrospirales; family Nitrospiraceae; genus DASSBQ01. The sequence goes on along the minus strand of DAISKX010000183.1, from coordinate 3,901 downwards.
GAACGCAGACCACCTCATCGGCTCCGACCATCAAACGGTCACAGGCTTCGATCGAAGACACGGGGACGGCGACCACCACTCTCGCCGGTGCACGATGGCGCGTGGCCATCACGGCCGCCCGCATTGTGGATCCTGTCGCAAGACCGTCGTCGACGATGATGACGGTCTTGCCGTGGACGGGCAGGGGCGAACGGCTGCCCCGGTACGCGAGCTCCCGTCGATTTAATTCAATTTGCTCTAATGCCTTCACACGGAGGAGCTCCGTCTCGGGGATAGACAGGCCCTGCACCACCTCCCGATTGACCACCGTCACCTCTCCCGTGGCGATGGCGCCCATCGCCAATTCTTCGTGGCTGGGCACACCCAGCTTGCGGACCACCAGGACATCCAAGGGCGCATGCAGCGCCTGAGCAATTTCAAACCCGACCGGCACACCGCCGCGCGGAATTGCCAGCACCACAATATCGGAGCGATCCCCATACTCTGACAGGAGTCGTTGTCCCAGGACGGCCCCCGCCTCGCGTCGATTTTGGAAGATGCGCTCCACGACCGTCACCGCGCCGACCCTGCAGCATGGGTGGTGGTAGCCATGGACGCGGGCTGATCGCGGACCAACAGGAGGTGAAATCCTCGAAAATCGCGGTCCACCAAGACGCGCGCGACGTGCGGCATGACTAGAAAAATGCAGAGTCCGGAGACGACCATGAGAGGAACCAATGCGATCCACAGGGATGGACTCGTTCGCGACAACTCTGGGAACAGGAACAGAAGTCCCATATTGATAGTGAACAGCAGCGCAATGAGACTCCCCGCCGTCCGCCAGAATATGGCCCATCCGATCTTCAGGGATTCTCTATAGGTCGGCGCTTCTATGAGCATGAGGTCCTCCATCCGTTACGGCGGTGGAATCGGATTTGGTGCAGGAGACGGATTGGGCGACGGCGGCACCGGATTTGGCAACGGAGGATCAGGCTTGGGTTCGGTTGGTTTGGGAACAGGATCCGTCGGACCGGGACCCGGCTTCGGCGCCGGAATCGGATCGGAGATGAAACCGGCAAACGAGCTGTTCAGCCCGATCGCCACAGTCAAACCCAACCCTACCAGACCACAGAGCGTTCGTCTCATCACTGGTCCTTTCCCTCGGAATTGATGTGCGACTGGAGCAGAGGCCCTCCCCCTCATACTCGTGTGAGTTCGTCTGTCCCGCTAGCGGTCCGTTTGAAATCAAGACTCATGGTCCATCATGTTTGGAGACAAACTGTTTCACTTTGTCACGTAAGCTTGTGGCATGGGCTCCACTTCGAGCCATCAATTTGACGACTATGCCCGCGCTCAGAAGGACGATGCCTGCCGCCATCACGAATAGTCGCGTGTTCGGGTGCTGAGAGACAGCAGGCTCGAGGCCGACTGCCACTCCCGATGGCGGTGCGGTGGGGGGCATGGGGGCGACGTCCTGCAAGGATGGCGCGCCGGATCGAGTCTCGTAAGATCGGTCGATCTCGGCGTCCTCCTTGTACACCATGAGTTTGCTGCGCGCCCGCTGGACGCCCGGCACGCGGGCGATGATTTTAGGAAGGTAATCGATTTCATCGACCACGATCGGTCCATGCAATGTGACCAGACCATGCGCCACCGTGACATCGATCAGGTGTGCATGACGGGTGAGCATAGCCAGTTTCGTCCGCACATTGCCCGCGACGGCCACATCCGAGACAGGCGTCGGCTTCCGCAGCCAATGTCTGATGGCGCCATGTATCCGAAGGATCAGGCCTTGGCTCCTTCCATCTCACGACACAGGTCGGCGCACCGGCGGCATTCCTTCGCGCAGTCTCCGCACATGGCATGGTGGGGAGCGTGTGCCTCACACGTTTCGGCGCAGGAGTCACAGACCTCGGCGCATAAACGGCAGAACTGTTCAGCATACGGAGAATTCCGGCTCATCAGGGCGGCGGATAACAGGCAGATGTCCGCGCAATCACGGCAGAGGCGGATACACCGCGCCATCAGAGTCTCCACGTCCTTTTTTCCGTGTCCCTCCATGCCGATCATGTCGTCGCTGCAGGCATTGCAAATCTCAGAACAGGACAAGCACGCGTCGATACATTCTTGGTAGTGATGGCCGGGATTCTGGTGACCGGCCTTATGATCGTGAGGCATGGGAAGACTCCTTTGGTGACAGGTGGTCAACACCCACGTTACCGCTTATCACTGCTTATAGAGGGTGCGTTATCTTATTTGTCATCGAATTCCGCGGGGTGCATTAGACCACCGGCGAGTAAGCGGTCGGACGCCATGATGAGATGAGCCGCCTCGACCAGATTGTCTGCAATGAGGTCCGGCCATCGCATATCGGTCATTTTCCACTCGGTTTCTTTTCCAGTGGTCAGCAGCAGCGTTTTGCAGCCCGCCCATCTGCCGGCTTCTACATCATCGAGGACATCACCAATCATCCACGATGACCCAAGATCAAGTTTAAGCTCACAGGCGGCCTGCATCAACAAGCCCGGTTTTGGCTTCCGGCATACACACGATGCCCCTGTATCCTGTCCCTTGTTCGTGTGGTGCGGACAGTAATAAAAGCCGGTCAATGGCACGTCCACAGTCGCCAGCCGAAGGCGGAGATGGATCTCCGTATACGTCAGCGCCTCGCTCGAGAACCATCCTTGATCGATTCTCGCTTGATGGGTGGCCACGACCAACCCATAGCCCGCCTGGTGCAGTGCCCGAAGTCCTTCGGCCACATCCGGCGCAATCCAGTGGAAATCCCCATGGGCCGCCGACAGGTGGTTGTCAGCCAGCGCGCCATCAATATCGAGAAAGACAGTTCTGCAATTCATAATTTAACAAGCATGTCAGAGTAATAAATAACGTCATCGCCAACGGTCATTCGTCAACCGGTGCCTTCGTGAGAAGCACCGTCAAACGTCACTCGTCAACCGTGGTTCGTCGACGGAACATCGTCAATCGCGCTCGGATTTTCTCGTTCATGGTTAGGAATGGTTCCTTCTTCACGTATGACAGTTTAACGAATGACGTACGACGGTTGACGATGAATTTGTCGCATGACGTTTGACCTGTTTACATCGTTTCACGCATGATGGTTGACGCATGACGGTCGACATCGGTTCACACGGCACCTGCTACGGTGTCAGGACCACTTTTATGCAGGAATCTTCCTTATTGTTGAACAGGTGGTAGGCCTCCCGGGCCTCCTCTAGTGGAAACCTGTGCGTGATCACGAAAGACGGATCAATCGAACCTTGCTGGATTCGATCGAGGAGCGGCCGCATGTAGCGATGGACGTGAGTTTGGCCCATTTTGAAGGTCAGCCCTTTCCCGAAGGCTGCTCCGAACGGGATCTTGTCGATAAACCCGCTGTAGACACCGGGAATCGAGACCGTACCGCCTTTGCGACAGGCGTGGATGACTTGCCTCAATGCAATGGGACGATCCGATTCAAGATACATCGATTGCTTGACGCGATCGTACCATCCGGCCAGCGTGGTGCCATGCGCTTCCATGCCTACCGCGTCAATACAGGCGTCCGGTCCCCTGCCGCCGGTCATGTCGCGGAGCGCCTCCACGACATCATCCACCTCCTCATAATTGATCACATCGGCCTTTCCATACTGCTGCGCCATTTGCAAGCGCTCGGGAAATCGATCGATGGCAATCACTCGTGATGCGCCCAGCAATCTGGCGCTCTGAATGGCAAACTGACCGACGGGACCACATCCCCATACGGCAATCGTATCGTCGGGATGAATGTCACAATTCTCGGCGGCCATATAACCCGTCGGCAGAATGTCCGAGAGGAATAAGGACTGCCCGTCCGAAACATGTGAGGGGATCTTCACGGCCCCGACATCGGCGAACGGGACACGCACGTACTGCGCCTGCC
>DAISKX010000182.1:0-7134 GCA_036820725.1 Nitrospiraceae bacterium | reverse complement strand
AAGGTCGGCGCGACCACGTCGGCGCCCGGGCCGACCTCAAGGCGGTGAGCGACGAGGTCATGCAGCTCATCGAGATGCTGGATGGGCTCAACCGCTACCGATTCGGCGGGAACGCCGAGCTGCGGGCGGCGTGGGAGAGCGCCCGGAAGGTGGTCACCGGGCCGCGGCCGGCGGAGGAGGAGCCGCCGGCGGAGGCGCCAAAGGCCGAGAGTGAGGTGAGGCCGGCGGCGTGACGCGGCGGAGTGCTGGAAACTGAGGGCCGGGGGCGAGTGCTTCCGGCCCTTGGTGTCTTGCTTAGGCACCTTCAACCTTTCCCAAATTTCTGAGGCGTTAAGAGATAGTCCAGTCTTACCGGTCACTCCAACGGGGCTTGCGACTGCGCAGGCCTAGCGAAGAAGGGGCAGCGGGTCGAGATTATCCGCGACCCCCTTGTAAAATTCGGCCGCTATCTCTCGCCGCTCGCGCATGGCAGACGTACGCGGCAGTCGCCCTTCTGGCACCGCGACCCTGTTTAGTGCCCCGAACCTATCAGGTCCTATGCTACGCTTTGTCGCAATCGTCGTCATCTGGTTGGCCCTCCTACGATGGTCTGTTTGGATCTACCGCACTCCAGACCCCTACGCACCCAAGCGCCGCGCCGACGACGAGAAGCCGCCCGTGCAGAAGGAAGTGTTGCAGACGGAGCCTCATTGGAAGCGGCTCGTGTCGTTGCGGTGGTGCAGCCGCTTCTTCCAGATGCCCGACCCGCCTCAAGTCGACAATCCGCAACCACGCCGCAATGATCTGAAGGACGACAAAGCGCGCAGAGGAAAGTGGTACGATCTTCACAAGATGGAATACGAGTTGGCCGCCGCACGCTATGAGAACATCTACCGTGCGATCTGGCAAAACTTTTCTTATATGGCGGTCATTGCGGGCGGCATACTCACTTTCGGGGCGAAACAAGTCGACGGTCCGCTGCTATACATGCTGGCACTTTCGCCTCTGCTCCTGTGGTTCTTTGCTACTTGGATGCCACTAAATTTCTATGGCGAACAAGCAAGAACTCGCTTGGCTGACATCGAGGGCATTCTGAACTCGCTATACTTTCGTGAGGACGAGAAGGAGTTCGATCTTCACCATTTCCGGCACTACAGGAGGAGAAACGCGCAATGGCGTGCCAAAGAGGTGGTAGGCCTCTTAGGGTTTGTCATCACCGCGGGTTGGCTTTTGTCTGGCGTACTTGCTGGCGACCACGCGCTTGGGCAATACCTCAACCCTGGTTCCAAGAAGCCGCCCAAGCTTCTGGAAATAGGCATTGACGGACTAAACGTGAAGATCGATGACCCGACACTTAGGGCCATACTGGACTCGGTCGCAACATCACTTCGCCGCGTGGAAGCGGTCCAGTCAGCAGCTGAAAAGCGCCTGGGGGAGTTGGAGTCGTTGCGAAGTAAGGATACGATCCAACCTGCCCAGACCCAACCGGCCCCGACGAAGCCCGCATTCGACACGCTGCACAAGGCTGATTCGAGTGACCGCTAGCCAAGCGCCTCGACTCCCGAGTTCTGAGGAGGCAGTTCGACCGCCGCTGCGTACTTCTTATCGAGCCACAAACTTGCGAGATCACCAGTAATGGCTAAGGCATCCACCTCGAGTAAGCAGTTACGTGACATGCTTCTCTGCGCTTACGGCAGTGTTTTGTCGCGACACGGCTCGGTTTATTGTAGCGCACCAATTACCTCGGGAAGGCGCTACGTTGAATGGCTTCAGCGGATCAATAAGTCGTATGAGGACGTGGACCAGGTCATGAAGCGTCACCGTGCTTCTCACGCCTTGGAGGTCGTTACTCCAAATCGTGAGCACGCCCGTGGAGTGATCGAGCGACTCCGACGCTCCGGGAACGGGCTGGTGATTGACCCTACAGCGCTCCCGAACATTCCCGGTTGGGGACAGGCCGATTGGACTTTACTGTGGGAAGAGGTCATCTGTCGGTTCGCAGGAAAGCTAGCTTTTGTAGAGGGCTGGGAGTACAGCAACGGTTGTGCACACGAGTTCTTGGTGGCGCACCGACTCGATCTGGCTACCCACGATGAGGGCTGGCAAATTCTTTCGTTGTCAGCTGGGTGTCGCCTGTTGGAGGAAGCCATTAGAGAGATGCGAAACGTTGGGGCACCCATCGCACGATTGAAAAGAGCACTGACTGGCCTAAAGACTCTGAAGGATATGCCGCGAGCAAAGCACTCGATTAACCTCGACAATGGTTGCCACTGATGCACTATAAGGATGAAATCCTGGACCGCTTAGCTGAGCGCGGGAATGTTGCTCAGTTCGTGAGCTTTGGGCCAAACATCGAGCAGCGATTCGCGCGGATCCATGGCTTCGCAGCGAATCACGTGTTCCCGAACTATCAGGACGCCATCCAAGCAGTGTTTCAGGCCTCCTCAGAGTCATCAGTCAATGTGCGAAGTTTTGATCCAGCGAGCCCTAAGAGCCGTGAGTTTGTATATGGGCTCCGAAGTGTGCGTGAAGCGGAGGCGGCAGCTTGCCGCCTTGCGGCGGAAGGGCTTCACACGATAGTGAATGAGACCATTGATGTGTGTGACGGAGGCGTGTCCGGCGTTGCCCTTGGCGATGCCCTTGAGTTTGCGCCCTGCGATACTCCCCGATGTGTTGAGAAGCCGGGTACCGCGGCATTCTCTCGATCACTTGGGCTGACTTTCCTCGAGTGTGTCTATGGGTTCCAGCCAAATCTGAGCTACGGACCGGAGACTCGTGTCGAGTTCAGCCTGCATCCGCTTCGGCGTGGCTTTCGCCAAGAACACACCATCATTTGGGAGCTGGAGAACGTTGGGGCTACCGATACCCAGGCGCAAATGCGCTGGCCGAACCGATTCAGCCAATACATCGGTGATAAGGCTTTCGGACTTCTGGTCGCGCATCTGCTTGGACTTCCCGTTCCTGAAACAGTAGTGATTTCGCGGGCGGTCGGACCGTTTCACTTCGGTCAAAGTACTGGAAGTGCTGAGACGTGGCTCCGGACCTGTCCCCGAGTACAAGTGCCTGGCAAATACACAACACATCGAGGCTGGATGGATCCGTTCAAGTTAATGTCGGCCGAGGACCCAACAGGTGAGAGTATTAGCTCCATCCTGGCTCAAGCAGGAGTTGATGCGACGTACTCCGGGGCAGCGATCGCCTCGGAAGGCAAGGACGGTTCGCCAGGGGAGATCACAATCGAAGGCACACCGGGATTTGGGGACGAGTTCATGGTCGGTCGCAAGAAACGGACGCGACTGCCTAAGGAGATTGTCTCTCGTGTGGAGGAGCTTTACCGGAAAGCCTTCAATGAACTCGGCCCCGTGCGGTTTGAGTGGGTCTCAGACCTAAGCCAAACTTGGATAGTGCAGTTCCACCGCGGCGCAAGCCCCAGCGCCGGTAACGTGGTGTTTCCAGGCAATCCGCAGGCGTTTAGGCGGTTCAACGTCGAGGATGGCCTTGAAAAGCTGCGATCACTGGTTGAGGAGGTTGACGGCACCCAGGAAGGAATCGTCTTGGTTGGCGATGTCGGCGTAACCAGTCACTTCGGTGACGTTCTTCGACGTGCGATGGTTCCCTCTTACATCGACCTGGCCCTCGAGAATGGGGACACGAAACCAGTCAGCCTCGGCGCCATGCCAGAATCGACACAGTAGCCACCTCTACCGTGGGCAACGCATGCTTCGCTTTCTCTTCTGGAATCTCAGACAGCGCAACCTGCTTCGGACTGTTGCCCGGATCGCTCTCCGCGAACGCGTCGATGTGGTCGTTCTGGCCGAGACGCGGACGGGCATAGCCCAGGCTCTCGATGAACTAAACAGAGACCCGCGACTGCCAATATTTCACGCGACCGCGACCTTTTGTTCCGCCATTTCGATCTATTCCCGCTTTCCGGGAAAGTTTATCGTGCCAGAATGGGAAAGCGATCGGATTTCGATCAGACGTCTGGGGCTTCCTGGATTTCGCGAGTTGATCGTCGGTTCGGTTCACCTGCCCAGTCGGCTTTATGTATCGACCGAGAGTCAGCAAGCCGAGTTCTTTGAGTTGGCCAGAGCTGTGCGTGAGGTTGAGAATCGCAGGGAGCACGATAGGACAGTCTTACTAGGTGATTTCAATGCCAACCCCTTTGCACATGGGATGGCATCTGCTGCCGGACTCAACGCAGTCATGGATCGGGACATTGCTCGACGAGGAAATAGGACCGTCCAGAAGCGAAGCTATCCTTTTTTCTACAATCCTATGTGGAGACTGATGGGAAACGACCTGACGGGTCCACCTGGCTCCTTGTTTTACTCGCGCGCAGAGGACATCCAGTATTTTTGGCATACGTTCGACCAAGTGTTGGTCCGTCCGTCTCTGTTGAGTGGGTTTGATCCGAAGACCGTAACTCTGTTGAAGACGGATGGCGAAGTAGACTTGATCGACTCGAGGGGAAGACCAAAGAGCGGAACCTTATCCGACCACCTACCGCTAATGTTTGAGCTCAACATTCCTACCGAAGGGGTTGCCGATGTCGCGTAGCCCCGATGACATCCCCGATCTTTGGCCTGCGGAGTTCGAAGAGATTGATGTCCTCCCACCGGTCACAATCCTGCGAGCTCAGGCAACACGACTTACTCAGCGCACTCGCGGAATACTGGAGGGGCAGGTTGAGAGCCATTCCTTCAAGAACGTGTTCTACCATTCACTAAATATCGTCGCCCCCGCTCTTGATGGTTACACCTACCAACTATGCAGTGTGAGCCATCCGATTACCCTGTATCCGGCTGATGTGAACAAGAACGATAGGACCTCGGTGCAAGTGAACGATCAGGACGCACTGTATCAGGCGCTTCAGCGTGTGTTCGCGTCGAAGGAAACCAGTCGCATCGTTCAAGCCCTGCTCGTGCAGAGCAAACTGGGAGAACAACCCCCGGCAGAGGATGAGCTGCCGTTCTAGGATGCGCTTTCCCATCGACGGAACAGGTGTGAGATCAGCGTTTGAGTTGCGGTCGTCGACGAGATATGTCGACCGGTGAAAGAATCGGGCTCGTCGGGGATGTCGGAATCACAAGTCACTTCGGCGACCACCAGCGCATGCGCTAGCCGCGGCGCGCGCCAGCGGTCTCCACAAGCTGGCACAGCCCGCGAGTGGTCGGGCAGAGTCCTCAGAACTCGCGGCGCCCTGAAGATGGTGCGTGGTCGTTAGGCTGCCGACGGAGGCTCGGAAACGGGGGATGTCGTGAAGCTCTACGTCGAGTGGGGTCGTCCGATACTTCTGCGGGATGCGAGCAAGGACAACCTGATTTACTCATTGGATGTCACGAAGCTCCCGCAAGCCGCGGGCGTTTACCTTCTGGGGCGGCGCTGGGGTTCGAGCTTTGAGGCTCTCTACGTTGGTAGGGCGAACAACGTCCAAAGCCGAGTAAAGGGTCAGCTCAACAATCTTCGACTCATGCAGCATTTAAGAAACGCAAAGACTGGTCGGCGCATTTTGTTAGCCGGCCGGCTTCTCACCAAGCCCGGTCAGCAGCGCGGCAAGACTCTCTCCCTGCTCGAACGCGCGCTTATCCGATACTTCCTTTCTGAGGGCTTCGATCTGGTCAATAGGCAGGGGACGCGAATTAGGCGGCACGAGGTCTTCTCTTCGGGTAACCATCCTAAACGCTTCTTCCCGAGGGCGATGTTTCTGGAGAGAGGCACGGGAGAGTGAACGTCTCACCGAATGCCTAGGCGCCGCAGAATTAATGATGATCGCGTGGCGGATCTTCAGTTCCGGACGGACTTAAGGTGCTGCCTTTGCGAGTATGTGGGTGATCTGCCGCCACGACCACAGAGTGGACAGATTCACCACATAGATGATGATCGCTCAAACAACGCGATCGAAAACCTCGTGTGGCTATGCTTGCCACACCACGAGGATGTCGGAAAGACAGGCCGTTCCTCACGTCGAATTCACCCCAGAACAATTGTCCGATTTCGTGAGGAGCTGGAGAGGCTGATTCAAAGGCAACGAAATGCGAGGCGGGGGCGGCGCGATCCCCATCGTGGAGCGTTCCTGGCAGCCTTGGACGCAGGAATCGTCCTGGATGTCCACCGCCTACACGTGGATACGGCCGAGGAATGGGAGGACATAGAGCAGCAGGTTATCAATCTTGGGCTCTATCCTGACGCAATGGGGTATGAGGCCCGTCTGGCAATACTTGAACGCCTCGACTCGTTTGCAGCAGGCGCCCGCTTCAAAATGCCAGAGTTAGTCGCCGCCAGCATCAGCCGGGTGACCATTGACCTCCTGCCTCTATCATTCCTTCACAGCGGACGCAATCGTCGCCCTTCACGAAGCGACATCGATCTGCTGATACTTGCTGCGACAATCGGTGAATCACTGGCCTATGATGGCGCTTTGTACGTCAAAAGCCTGCGGATTGCGGACGAGGGCTGTGACATTCTGTGGCGTGTAATGAGCTTTGCGGTCATCCATAAGAATCGCCGGCTCAAGGAACACGTCAGACTAGCTTTCGAGACTGCGCTCGACGGTGCAACGCGATCCGGTGTGCCAGGCGCAATCGAGTTGGTTAATCTCGCCCAGGAGCACGGTAAAGCGGCGAGAACCCGAATTCCCCAGTATCCGGATTCGCTCGCCCTTCTGCTTTGAGAGGTTCGATTACGATTTGAGGTTGTCGAGCCCGCACGGCCCTCCCCAGGGCCGCGAGCTCGTCTCGAGGCAGGCAGCCTCCCTACAGCCCTCATTGGGTTTTCGTGCTCCTCAATAGGATTCACCAGAGACGTCATCGTGCGGGAGTAGAACCCTTGGGCCGAAGCACGGTCACTGCTAGCCCTTCGTCCAAACTCTACGTCGCACTCTCCTTTGCGGCTGGGGTGGCAGACGGCGGTCCCGAGGATCGGGCTCCCGTGATCCATGCCGGGCATCTTCGATTTTTTACGGCGACAACCGCTCCACCCTCCACTTCTCACCCTCCAGCACATACCTGATCCGATCGTGCAGGCGGCTCTCCCGCCCCTGCCAGAACTCGATCGTCTCCGGCGCCACGCGGTACCCGCCCCAGTGCGGCGGCAGCGGCACGTCGCCCTCGGCGAATCGCTCCTCCACCTCCTTGAGATCGCTCTCCAGCACCG
>DAISKX010000181.1:0-7142 GCA_036820725.1 Nitrospiraceae bacterium | reverse complement strand
CGTTACTTAAGTGACCAGCCCAAGACATATGGTAGAGGTGTGTTCCGGAAGCTGTTAAAGCAATCTGGCTATGCGCACACTGAGTTCATGGCGCCATTTCCAGATTACAAATTTACAATTTCGATTGTCACGGAAGCCGGTTTTAATGCCGAGGATTTTGATGAGTTAGCGTTTGCATGGCAGAGCGTAAGGAAGGACGCTCAACTTCCCCCTGTTTTGGCTTTTTCGCCTGAACTGGTATGGCCTATTTTAGGGCAAAACGGGCTTGTGCTCGACTTTGCAAACTCATTTTTAATAGTTGCGGAAACCTCCGATAAGCAAAAGGCGGCAGCTCCCATATATGCATGGCACTTTAGTACTGAACGAGCAAAGACGTTTTGCAAGCAAACAACTTTTGTGAAAACGGGCAATGGCTCTATTGAAGTGCGCTATCGATTGCTTTCACCTGGTCGCGTTATCTCTGGCGATGGCAACCTCTTAAGATTCTCCGTTCCAGAGAAAGATGAATATGTGCAAGGTAATCCGTTATCACTGGAATTTATCCACATCATTAGCCGTGATGGTTGGCGTATTGAGGAAGTTGGCGAATTCTTTAACCGGTATATGCGTATTTTAGGATCCGTCGCATGCCCCGGCGACGGTCCTCATGAGACTATCTTGGCAAACACGCTTTTGCCCGGAGAGTGTTTTGATTGTCTGCCCCAAAACATAATTGTTAATGATGTCGGTGCTTGGCGAATCATTGACCAAGAATGGGTGTTGATTAAGCCCATGCCCGCATATCAACTAATGTTTCGGGCGGCTTTGTCCCTCGTTAATCTTGTATCTCGGATTGGCCGTTGTGCAAGCCAGGCTACTATTAGTTCGCCAATAGATTTTTTTCGGGCCTGCTACGCGTCTGTGGGATTTGATGTTACTGATGAACAAATAGAGAGTCTGGCAAGAGAAGAGTTCGTTATCCACGCCGAAGTGTCGAATTTCGCTGTTGATAGTATTGATGTCCATGCTTGGCTGAGTTCTGCATCTTTGCCCCGGCAAAATCTAAGTCAAGCTGTGCTCGACCGTGATGCGCAGATTGCTTGTCTGACCCAGTCATTGGCCGAGCGGGATGGGGAACTCGCGGTCCTTCTGTCGTCTCGCAGCTGGCGTGTGACTAAACCGCTGCGTTCGATTGGCTCGCTTCTTAGAGCGTCAAAAATTTCAGGTCGCAATAGAAAATGAGTATCATCCCTCGGCACAAGTACGAATTTGAGGTTGACCTTACCTCGCAGTCTGCTCCGACGCATGTGATGCATTTTGTCGGCTCAGCGAAACGCGTGCTGGAAATCGGCTGCGGGCCAGGGTCTGTCACCAAGCTATTAACGCAGCATGGACAGTGTCGCGTCACTGGACTTGATTTAGACTCGGCAGCCATTGAAAAGGTGGCCTCCTATTGTGAAAACGTCATGCAGGCCGACCTGAATTCGCCCCAATGGCCTCAGGTGCTGGACGGAGTGGCGCCCTTCGACGTTGTGGTGGCAGCCGATGTGCTTGAACACCTCTATGATCCATGGGCCACTCTTGCGCAAATGACGCGCTTCATTCATTCGAACGGGTATTTAGTTATTTCGCTTCCTCATGTCGGGCATGCGGGCATCGTATCCTGTTTGATCAATGGAGATTTTGAGTATCGTGAATGGGGGTTGCTCGATCGTACACATATCCGATTTTTTGGTCTCAAGAATATCGAAGACTTATTCGCACGGGTAGCGCTCAAGATTGTGGACGTCAGGTACGTCGTCAAGACGCCGGAGGAGACTGAATTTTCGGCTGGTTGGTGCCGTTTGTCGGCCTCCATGCAAGATGCGTTGAAGAGCGTCGATCACGCCGATGTCTATCAAGTAGTCATCAAGGCTGTGCCTGTGAACTATCCCGGCAATGCCGTTTCGTTGGTGCCTCCGAAGCCTCGACGGGGACCCGTTTCCCTTCAGAGGTTGTGGAGAGCGCGCGCAACTAATTACTTGAGTCCTCAGACTCAACGACGGATTCGACAAGCTCTCAGTCTGTTTGGCATTCGATTGTGAACGGAATGTTCCATTCATCACCACGGCCTGAACCATTACGAGTCGAACAAGGAATGACGGATCGCCAAGTCAGTCGAAATGAACATCCGCGGCCGAAGCTGATTGCATTTTTCCTTACTCAGTTTCACCCAACTCCAGAAAATGATCGCTGGTGGGGAAAGGGGTTCACGGAATGGACCAACGTGACGAAGGCCGCACCCCTTTTCGACAACCATTACCAGCCACACTTGCCGACGGATTTGGGGTTTTACGACTTGCGTTTAAGAGAGACTCGGCATGACCAAATCCGGCTGGCCAAACAGTACGGCATCGACGGGTTTTGTTATCACTACTATTGGTTCTCCGGTACTCGTATCTTGAATCAGCCTCTTGATGCGATGTTGACCGATCCTGAAAGTGATATGCCTTTTTGCCTTTGTTGGGCGAACGAAAATTGGACCAGACGATGGGATGCTGCTGAGCACGAGATGTTGATTGCACAGAAGTACTTACCGGGAGATGATCTGAATTTCATCAAGAGCCTTATCCCATTTTTTAAGGATCCGCGCTATATCAAGCTGAATGGCGCACCGTTCCTGATCGTGTATCGTCCGCAGCATCTGCCAGATGCCAACAAATCCATTGCTGTATGGCGTGAATACTGCCGTAGTATGGGCATCGAGAATATTCATGTTGCTGCTGCCTTAACACATGGAAATGAGGATTACGCCAAGTTTGGCTGTGACAGCGGCGTCGAGTTTCCGCCTCATAACCACAAAACAATTCCTATCAATGAGCAGGTTCGATGGCATGCACCTTTTACGGGAACCTTGATGGAGTACGGGGCAGTCGTGCGCTCATTCATTGAGCGGAGCTATCCTCAGTCCACTGTGTTTCGAACGGTGTTCCCGTCGTGGGATAACACTGCACGTGCAGGGTCGTGCGCGCTTATTGTCTTGAATGGCACTCCTGCGAATTTCGAGTATTGGCTTGCGGAATCCATCCGGCTTACAGCCCGGCAGTTTCAAAGAGCAGAAAGTTTCGTGTTTATCAACGCCTGGAATGAATGGGCGGAGGGGTGCCACCTCGAGCCTGACCGACGATATCAAAGAGGGTTTCTTGAGGCGACGCTCAAAGCAAAGAAGGGCGAGTCAAGCCTTGTGGCGCTGGAGGTAACACATTGTGTCCCCCTGGGTAACGGTAGTCAGTCCTTCTGGCAGGATATTGGTCAAGTGTGTCAGAAGCATATGGAGCGGATGCTCCGAAGCGGCAGCGAGTTTCTGAGACGCTATCCTCGGCTCAGGAAAACTGTCTTCTTTCGAGCAGCCAAGAGATTGGTTCATGCCATGGGCCGATGAATCGGATGGAGTATGGTTCTCCTCTTCCCTTAAATGCCACGTTGGGGAATCTTTACTCGGCTAGAGTGCGCTGAAGAAGACCCGTGTTGGTTATCTTGTTCCGTAGGGGGTGGAGTCGATACCTCAACGTGCTCTTAAGTTTCTTTCTTCTGAATTCTAAGCGAACTATTCCACATATCCTCGCGTGAAGAGACGTGGGACCTCGTTCGCCTGAAAGTACCGACGGGCATTTCAGGTCAGATGGATGAGTAACGAATTGCAGCAAGACAGGACAGAAAGAAGAATATCGCCGAGGCATAGCACATGTGCTCGAGGACATACGTATTGGAGAACTGCGGAGCCTGCCTTTTGGCTGATTGCCCGTTCGCTAGATATTTTGAGACATGAGGGAGTTGGATCATTTGGCCGAAGGGTTTGGCGTTTGCTGCTCCGTTTCCTTCGTAAGCCAGGGGAGAGCCTCTCTATAACATCTCCGACTAGGAGGCGTGAGCAGTACCAGAGGTGGAGAGAACGCAACGTCTTGACAGATGTTGACATTCAAAGGATGCGAATAGAGGTAGAGCGTCTGCCTTGCCAGCCGGTTATCAGTATCATTATGACGTTGTCGAATGGGAGCCCAGTTTGGTTGAAGAAGACGGTGGAATCCGTTCGGTCCCAGCTCTATCCACATTGGGAGTTGTATATCATTTGTCCAGAGCCGCGATGCCTTGAAACCGAGGCTATTGCAAAAACGTGTGCCGCCCTGGATGCCAGGATTAAGGTTGCAAGCGTGGACATGTCCTACGGGCACATCCAGGTGTTGCGAGATATTCTTCCTTTGGCAAAAGGCGAGTACGTTGCTTTCTTGAATCCGTACGACGAATTGGCCGTGGATGCTACATTTGCTGTTATACAGCAGGCGAATGAAGGAGCGAGCTATGATGTGTTTTACTCGGATGAAGATAAGATTGACCCTGGAGGTCAGCATGCGGAACCGTTTTTTAAGCCGGGGTGGAGCCCAGACCTATTCCTTTCGATGGACTATATTTCACGCTGGTGTGTGATTCGGAAGGCTTTTTTAGAAGAGTTTCGCACGCCGGAGGAGGATTTTGTCCTTGTGGATACGTCCGACCTCCGTCTCCACCTTGTCGAAAAAACCGATCGGATCTGTCATATTCCGAAAGTCCTTTATCACGTGAGAGTACTGAACTCCCTAGAGGGCTTCCAGACTTCCTGTATTCAGTCACGAGATGATGCGCGCCAAGCGGCTGTCGAGAAAGCATTGCGTCGTCGTGGAGAGAACGGGCGAGTTAGGCAGGTTGGGACTGGCCTACTCTCAGTTAGTTACGATTTGCAAGCCACCCCACTAGTGTCCATCATCATTCCAACAAAGGATCGTTGGAAATTACTCAAACAATGTATCGCCAGCATTGAGGAAAAGACAAAATATGCAAGATACGAGATCATCATCATTGAGAATGGTGCCAGTACGTCTGAGGCGGTCCGTTATCTGAATGAAGTGGCGAAGAAGTGGCAAGTCCATCATTCCC
The DNA here is from genome assembly GCA_036820725.1 of Nitrospiraceae bacterium. Lineage (GTDB taxonomy): Bacteria > Nitrospirota > Nitrospiria > Nitrospirales > Nitrospiraceae > DASSBQ01. The sequence goes on along the minus strand of DAISKX010000181.1, from coordinate 2,213 downwards.
CGCCCCCCTTCAATTACTCAAAGATCAATAACTTTGGAGCTTCTCTCTCTAGAGGGGAGTATCTCCTATTTCTGAATGATGACACGGAGGTGCTTTCCGCTGACTGGCTTACTGCTATGGTGGCACAAGGGCAGAGACGACTAGTAGGAGCTGTGGGGGCGAAGCTGCTGTATCCTAATGGAAGGATACAGCATGCGGGAGTGGTTCTCGGGATAGGAGGCGTGGCAGGCCACGCATTTCGACATAGCCTGTCCGAAGCCTCTAACTATTTCGGACTACCCGACGTGGCGCGAAACTGTAGTGCAGTTACGGGTGCGTGTATGTTGGTGTCGCGTGCCATGTTTGAACGGGTTAACGGATTCAATATTCAGCTACCTATAGAGTATAACGATGTCGATCTCTGTCTGCGAATTGTTCGAGAAGGATATCGAATTGTGTACGTACCAGACGCCCAACTGTATCACTACGAATCTGCTACGAGGCGAGGGACCCGATGCCTTGAGGATGAGGGGCGTGTAAAGGAGTTATGGGGAGAGTATATTCAACGAGGTGATCCCTTCTATAACCTCAATTTGACACTCACGCGAGAGGATTGGAGTGTAGGGGGTAGCGCACATGGTCCTGGCCTACGTCCGACAGTCAGGTAATCTTCACTGGGATAACGCGGCTAGTCGTCTTCTGCGCCAACAGACATTGTTTCCAGATGATCTTCGATTCGCAATAATCCGCTGAAGGCTTTTTGCGAGCACCTCCTGCAGCATGCCCTTGTGATTGCCCAGGTGGGCGATGCGTCCATCGCTATTATATGGGGCTCTTGTTGTTCACCTATGCCTCAGGGGTGGACCTTCCATGGGCGCCTCACGAAGCAAGGGAATCGGTATCTGCGCTGGGTAATGGTGGAGGCGGTCCGGTCGGCGATTCGCACCGATTCCGTTCTGCGTGCCTATTATCTTCCATCAAGGAACCGAGACTTACACATTGATGGCTTGTCTCGTCTTGAAAAAGACTTTGTCAAAAACAACGAAAAACCTATCCTTGCGTGAGAACTCCGGTACTATTTGTCCATTCAGTATGGATGCACAACTGGCAGTGATCCCGAGACAACAGGGCAGAAACACGTGCAATGACGGTCACGTATTTCTCAAAAACCTCAATCATCGGGCCCAGTAGTCGCTATCGCATCTTCCAGTTCTTGCCTCATTTTTTCGCCCAGGGAATCGATTGCACCGTCGATCCCCTGTTCGATGAGAACTATTTCAGAATCCTGGAGGTACGGCTGGCTGCGCTTCGAGCGCTGCTCAAAGTTCCCTACGTGCTCGTCCGCTTTCTGCAGCGACTGTGGACGCTGCTTACCCTGAGCGGGCGAGACCTTGTTGTGATCGAGGGACAGCTCTTTCCGTACATGCCTCCACTAGGGGAGCGGCTGTTGCGGTGGCGTCGATATCGAGTCGTTGTGGAACTGGACGATGCGATTTACCTAACTCGCGGCCACCGTCGGAACATGCCTGTGCTGTTGTCGGTCGCGGAGGGAGTCATCGTCGGGAATGAACGACTCGCATCCTATGCGCGGCAGTTTTCCGCTCATGTGTCAGTCGTCCCGACGGTGGTCGATACCGACCGGTTCGTTCCGAATCGAGAAGGGTCTGCCGGCTCGGCAGATCGTTCATCCGAAGTGATCACGATCGTGTGGATGGGACTGGCTTACAACCTGAAATATTTGGATGTGCTGGCGCCGGCCCTCCGTATGCTTCAATCTCAGTTTCGCGTGAGACTTCGCGTAGTCTGTTCGCAACCTCCTCATATGCCCGGTGTCGACATCGAGTTCAGGCCGTGGGATTTGCGACGCGAGGTGTCGGATCTCCAAGATGCCTCGATCGGTGTGATGCCGCTTGAAAATACGGAATGGGCGCGAGGCAAATGCGGTCTTAAGTTGCTGCAGTATCTGGCGGTGGGATTGCCAGCTGTGGCATCGCCCGTCGGGGTCAATAGCAACATCATTGCGAACGGGCAAAATGGGTTTCTCGCTTCCACTGAGCAGGATTGGCATGACAGCCTCGAATCTCTGTGCCGACAACCGCAATTGCGAACCCAGATCGGACAGGCTGGACGTCGAACGGTAGAGGAACGATACTCCTTGGCGGTTTGGGGTCCTCGTCTGGCTGAGGTGTACCGGACCTTTGCGCAACGCGAGCGCGACGATGTGATGGAGCGGC
>DAISKX010000180.1:0-7144 GCA_036820725.1 Nitrospiraceae bacterium | reverse complement strand
TGTAGAACCTCCTCGCGATTACAGCATGTGATTCCAGCCATGCCCGTCGAGCTGAAGCCGAGCACAACACTTCCAGAAGCCCCAGCGACTCTTGGCTGCCACGAGCGTGGTCAGAGCCGCGATCACCGGCGCATCCCGTCGTGCCCAGTCCACGCGTGGCCGGTAGTACGTGGCCCGGCCGAGTCCCACCGCCTGACAGGCCCGCAGAACCGGAAGGCCGCTCATCGTGACCAGGTGGGCCACCACCTCCCGCCGCTCAGCAGGCCTTAGAGCTTTTTTGCGATGACATCCTTGAGCGCCTGATTCTCCAGGGAGAGATCCGCATACATCCGTTTGAGTCGACTATTCTCGTGCTCCAATTCCTTCATCCGTTTCACATCGGAGGCCTCCAAGCCCCCGTACTTCGCTTTCCATTTGTAGTAGGTCGCCGAACTGATGCCGTCCTGCCGCCAGAGCTCATTGACGGGCCTACCGGCATCGGCCTCCTTTAGAATGCTGACGATTTGGGTTTCTGTGAACTTGGACTGACGCATGGGAACCTCCTGGCTAGGGTGGCTATTCTGCCAGAAAGTTCTCCTTTTGACTGTCTACAGTTGCGGGAAGCTTACACTACGGCATGACCTCCTGACGACACTGAAGAGATTTTGTTGGGTATTGAACTAAAGGTGGCTGAACACGTCGGAAGAGCCGCCCGGTATTAGACCGGGTATCCCAGCCTCGCACAAATAGAATTGAGGCGGGATTGCTTGTGGCGGGTGTATATCGGGTGTATATTTGGTGCCGCCGACACGAATTGGACGTGCGACAAACGGTTTAGGAATCAGTAATAGAGAGATTGCTCAAGTCCTTGAGACCTGGGCAATCTCCTCTCTCAATGCAGGGATGATCAGTGTAAGCAAGGTAGTTCTCTCTGTTGCTATTTGTCGGCGCTCGTACCGTTGTATCTGCCAGTCTAACACTGATCTAACACCATCATTTTTGAAGGGCGGTAAGGGCGGTATGGATGTTATGGCCCAAAATGGCGGGGGGACAGGGGGGAAATGATTGGCGGAAGCGGGTCTGATCGTTTGTCCACTACAAGTCAAAAATATCGGGTCACTTCAGGCAGCCCAAATGAGCTGCCTGATAAGGGGTAAGGGGTTCAATGCACCAAATCTGCCGAATGGCCTGAACAGCAGTGCCCATGCGCGACGGATGGAGTCAGTACTATTCGGCAATGCACGATGGAGCGTCAGCGGTAAATGACAAGTGGCGTCTCCCACGTTGAGCGGGCAGGCGACGGCATCGACAGGAGGAAGGGACCGTGGAGTTAAAGCAAACGGATCACCGACGCGGCACTGATAGTGTGGCAGTAAACCCAGGAGGTGACTGCCGGGGATAAAATGTAGGCAGCCATTAAGTTCGGTGACAGGTTGGAGCGGAATCCAGAAATGCAGGGTGTTCATGGGATGGTACTTACCTTGAAACGCCTGATCCTGATGCCACCGAGTGCCAGTGTCCTCATGAGGTGGCTTGTAGAGGGCTTGATCAAAAGATACGGCAGCCGTAGGACCCAGTAGTTGTTTGGCGATGCGCTGGCACGATTGAAACACAATGCTGTCCTTAAGCTGAGATGCGTTTTCTAAGGCATGATCAAGGACGCCATACTCACGGCCCGTTCGTTGGAAGAGACTATCCAGTATGGCACGTACTTCCGCAAGGTCGTGTCGAGGAGCTAATTCAGGGAGGCTTAAAAAGCCATCCTGCTTGAACTGAGCCTGCTCAAGATCCTTGAGAACTCGCCCTGCCAGTTTATTCGCGGATGACGTGCAAGCCGTTGCCATAGTGCTGACCTCATATAGAAGGATCAATCAGGCATAAAGGAAGGGTAGCGCTGGCCTAGTCTCGCGAATAGTCTCCAAAAGGGTGGCGGTATATCCCCTTTTGTATTACGGAGGTGTTTGAGCCGAGGGGGCATGGATGTGACCGCCAGAAACGATGGGAGGTATGGGGCAATTTATTTACGGAAGCGGGTCAGACCCTTCATCCACTACATGTCAAAATACCGCTCGGCTACTTCATCGAAAGGCGATTGTTTCCCTATCATGAGTTTTCGCAATGGGGCATGATTTTACAATCTCAACTTGCCGACAGGGAGAAGCCATGGCAATAGTTGCAGCCCTGAATTTTCAGTATCTCTGTTGGTTCGATCGGTCATGCCCTGAATGGAAATGAGTGGAAGGGTCTTGACGTTGGTCCCGTAACGAGACGGTTCTTAACCAGAGCAAACGATTTCTTCGACGGTTTCTAGGGTCTGACGTTGTGCAACAAACTCGTTCGGCGTCAGGTGGCCGAGCGACCTGTGTGGCCGGCGGTTAGTACACACGCCAGGCCTCGAGGATGGCTCGGGCGTCGTCGAGCGACTGAACTGGTGCACGTTGAAACACTCGTCTCGCAAGCGCCCATTAAACGATTCAATGAAGGCATTGTCCACCGGTTTGCCTGGTCGAATGAAATCGAACTGCACGCCCCGACGATACGCCAAATCTTCGAGCGCTCGCGATTGGAATTCGGTTCCGTGATCCACCGTGATGGACCGTGGGCCTGAGACGCCGTTCAGTACCCGATCTAAGGCCTGGCCCACCGTCTCCCCCGACATCCGAAGATCGACTCACGAAATCCATGCTCCAGCGCTCGGTGGGGCCGGTCGGGATCGGAGCCGGGCCACAATGCAGCGCGATATGTTTCCGACGCCGCACCCGCATCCACTACCGGAGTCCGTCGAGCCGGTACAGTCGGCGCACCCGCTTGCGATTCACCAGCCAGCCTTCGCGACGCAGCAACACCCAGATCCGCAGATACCCAAACCGCGGGCGCGCGTGAGCGAGATCTCGAACATGCTGAACAGGGACTGACGAAGGTTGAACGTACCTTGCCACGTCGATTAGTGAGGGTAGAGGACGCTGCCACCTACACGGGGTTGTCTATCCATCCCCTGTATACGATGTGAGTCAGCGACGGATTCCTTATGTGAAGGTGGGGCGATTGACGAAGTTTGACCTAACCATGATTGACGCCTGGATCAAAAAAAAGCACACGGTCATGCCTGTTTTTCCGTAAGGGTCCCAAGAATCTGTTGGAGAGACAGAGGCGAGATCACCAACCATATGTGGCTTATCGGAGGGTTAAATCAACATAGCCTATATACTGCATCACATACGTCGTTAACACGGACAAAAACACCATGAACAAAAGGATAGCGACCTTCTTGTAACGGCGTTCATCCCGCTGTTGGGCATCAAGAAATTCCATCGGCATGTGCACCTCCTATTTTATTAGTACAACGCCTGGCATTGGCTTATTCAAGGGTATAAATGCAGACAAGTATGTACTTGACAGTTCGGTAGCGTATTAGCTACCATAGCATCATGCAAACACGCTTGGGGGAGTGGCGAGAGAAACGAGGACTGAGTTTTCGCAAGCTGGCTGACCTGTCAGGGATTCATTATGTCTCTCTGGTAAAGCTGGAAGCAGGCAGACTTGATCCTCAACTTTCAACACTCCTCAAGCTGTGCGATGCATTGGGCATTACCCTTAACCAACTAGTTGGGGTGCCGAGGAAGCCACGTAAAGGATGGTAATCCGATGGGGCTGACCAATCGAAACGACAGTTACTATGTTGAATTTCGGGTGCTCGATGACGGCAGAACGTTAAGGCTTGCGACCAATGTTGCAGGCGCTAGGTTAAAGCGATGGAAAGTGGGGTCACTGAATAGAAGCGATCATTAAAACTGACTCGATGGAGGTATTGTCCGGAGCGCCCACACACGCGTCATGACCTTTAAGGAATGGGGAATGGCCTATCTCGCCCTTGAAGAGGTACGACGGTTGCGCTCGTTTAATGATCGGCGGGATATTGCGCTGAACCAACTGGTTCCATTTTTCGGGGGCAAGTTACTGACAGAAATCAAAGCGAGTGACATGGAAGACTTCCGCGCACAACGGCGCGAGCGGGATGGTCCCATGCCATCGCTCCAAACAATCAACAATGACCACACCGTACTGAAGCATTGCCTCAACGTGGAGGTACGACGTGGCTTGTTGACGGTGAATACGGCCTCACAGGTGCCCTTACCTGATCCACAATGAGCGTGATCGGGTCCTCAGCGAGGAATGGACACGGCTGAATGAAGTCGCCAAGCCTTACCGGAACCCATCCTGCTAGTTGCGTATCACCTGATGCAGCGGCTTGGATAGATTACTCAGTTGACGTGGACCTGCAATGGGGCTTTATCACCCTAAGGGCAGTCGATACGAAAACGAGGAAGCCTCGCCAAGTGCCCATGACACCAGCTGTAAAGGAAACGATGTCATGCCTGGCGAAGGTGCGAAGCCTGGCAACGAATCACGTGTTTCTGTATGACGGGAAACCCATTGTGAGCCTCCACTGAGCATTCAGCACAGCCAAGAAGGACGCTGGTATTCAGAACTTCCGCTTTCACGATCTACGGCACTGTGCCTCAACCAACCTGACAACCTGAGGAGGGCAGGCGTCGATACGGCAGCAGCCATGAAGATCGTGTGTCACAAGTCAGAGAAGAATTGGAAGCGGTACAATGCCATCGAGGAAAGCGACCTCAACATTGCCATGCTCAAGCTCAACAAGTATTACGAGACTAACACGCTATTAACACTTGCCAGTTCTAGCACCGCTTCTGTTTCTGCAACTGCTTGATAATTTGGTGCCCCCGACACGAATTGAACGTGCGACAAACGGTTTAGGAAACCGCTGCTCTATCCAACTGAGCTACGGGGGCGTGACTGGAATGTAGCGCACTTAGGTCAGGAGTGGCAAGGGAAGGACATCTCGCCGAGTGGACCTTTGTCTATTATGCCCACTTTCGGGGTGACGAATAGTTTTGTCAAGCCATGGCAGCGGTTCGAGGATGAAGCGTTCACACGGCGGCATACCCGCACGACGATTGACCGACTGTTCAGATAAGACGCGGTGCAACCACTGCATGCTTCTCCTATGCTAAGGGCAATTTCTCCCATAGAGATTTGCGCCTGAATGCATAACGACAGGTTCTTGTAGCGGGGGCTCGTCACTTTGCCCATGAGGCAGTTCCGCCAGGCGCGTTCCGATGGATGTCACAGGTGCGAAGTGGGGTGAGACAAGTTGTTCGTGCTGTGACTGTTTCTCGACAGAATCGGCGCGACTGTCGCTTGCCTGCATACGTGGTTGTGTGTATAACAGGGACGTGCTGCTCATGCTCGATATGAGGAGATAGAAACTCGACAGGTCGCAGCACTTGACCCGTTGCGGCGCATAGGGCCCCACCATTGGCGATTGATCCGTGAGTTATTGATTCTGACTCTTCTATGATCGACCTCATCGCTTTAGGCATCATTGCCGGTATGTTCCCTGTGTATCTGGGGATCGTCGTCGCGCTGGTGCTGGGAAAGATTTTGCCACGATCCTGGGAAGGAGCACTGATAGGTGTGGCCATCGGTGTGCTCGTGTACCTATTTTTCGATCTCATGCATGAATCGGTGGAATTGACCGGAGCTCGCGATTCTGTTTCCTGGCTGGTGTTCCTAGGCAGTTTCGGAACGAGTTTTGTCGGGTTGGTGGCCATCGAACGGAATCAGGTCGTCGGTAGCAACAGAGCCACCAGTCGCGTAGCCTCTCTTCCCTATATGATCGCAATCGGCATGGGTTTGCATAACCTGGGTGAAGGTCTGGCCATCGGCGCCAGTTATGCGCATGGAGAATGGGTTTTGAGCGCCCTCCTCGTCGCGGGCTTTGCCTTGCATAACGGGACCGAAGGATTCGGCATTGTCGGTGCCGCCGGTAAGACACCGGTCAGCTGGAACGATGTATTCTGGCTGGGTCTGATTGCAGGTGGCCCGACCTGTTTGGGGACCATGTTGAGCGGCCAGGGTCTGTCGGCCTACCTGACCATCGTGTGCTATACGCTGGCGGCGGGCTCATTATTGTATGTGGTCTTCTCCTTGATCACCCTCTGCTACACCGCGACGCGGCGCCTTCAGGTGGCGGCGGGTGTCTTTGCGGGCATCAGTTTCATGTACATCACAGCGATGGTGCTGCAACTGGTCGGAGGAGTTCGTACCTGACACGTCGGCGCACTCGCGCAACCGACTATCGATCACCGCTGGTGAACACCTGCTCGGAATGCAACATGTCCTCCCACCTGCGTTCAGGCAGCTTGGGAATGGCGTGAAGGCTTGCAGACTTTCTGCAGAAGAAACACTGAGAAAGCTGATCAATCCGCTCCGAGAGAATGACTGTCCCTCGGAGCGTTGACCTGGTTGGTGAAGGCAGCCTACTTACGGTTTACCTCATCCCGTTTGCAACTCTCTTCCGCGAGCATTTTCTGTCCAACGGTTGCGTCTTTCGGAATTCGTGCCATGCAGGCTTGCATGGAATCATCCTGAGATCCCGCAGAGGCAAGGGTGCCACCCTTGGAGACGGCGTCGGTACGGAGTGCTTCATCACGACGACAGCTTCCTTCTGCCATCATGCGAGCACCTGCTGAAGAATCCTTCGGAATGCGGGAGAGACAGGCATTGATGGTATCAGCGAAGGGATCCAATGATTGTGGCATCGTGCTTGATGTCGCCGGCTTCGAGGTCGTTTGGCCCGGCGTAGAACTTGTGCCCATGGAAGGGCTGGGGCGAGAAGGGGCATTGGCTCCTGTCGGATGCGGCGCTGTTGTCGTTCCCTTCGGCTGCTGCATGGCCGCTTCTTCCGCGCAGCCGGACAGGGCGGCGAGCAGAATAGCGCAAGAAAGTATCGATAACACGGATCGTTGGTTCATTGGTGCATCCTCCTCAATTAAATGGCAAATACGATTGCCGAGATGGATCAGAATGCCTGCGTTATAGCGAACTGGATGGCTGAACGCAAGAACTATGGTTGCTTCCTCAATGTGTCGGAGAATCTGGCTGAAGCAATGATTCCGTAGTGGGAATCTGAGTCAAGAGATCCGCTCGTGCCTGAAATACTCCCGATAACCGTTGTCCCATTGCATAGACCAGCCCGCCGACCTGGCTGCCCAGCGTCAATTTGCCCACAATCTTGCCGTCCTTCCCCGTCGCCATGAATTCGGCGGCTGGCGCCGCCAATCCATAGGGGGTCAAA
>DAISKX010000179.1:0-7146 GCA_036820725.1 Nitrospiraceae bacterium | reverse complement strand
ACTCCATGAACGCTCCGGGCCCTGCGTCATAATGACGATCAGCGAAGACTTCCTGTACCATCGTTCCCTGACACCGCCGACAGGTCATGAGAGCGCATGTTGCCCTTTAGAGGAGAGACTCATAACCCGGGGTCTGCCTAGGTCAAAAAAGAAAAACCCCCAGGCCTAAGGCGATGTACAAAAGTGGCCGTGAAGATCAGAGGGTTACGGTGAGGTGAGCCCGTGGGCCATGGCATATTTGGTGAGTTCAGCGGTCGTGCGCAAATCCAGTTGCTCCATGATTTGCGCCTTATGAAACTCGACGGTCTTCGGAGAGATATTCAACAACTGGGCAATTTCTTTGACGGCCTTTCCTTCGGCCACGAGCTGCAAGACTTCACGTTGTCGTGGGGTAAGGATACTTTGTCGAGTAGGCAGGACGGGTGCTTCACTGATCACAGAATTCACGAGACCCTTCGTCAGGAGCGGGGTGACGTAAAAGTTGCCTCCGAGTACGGATTGAATCGCCTGGATCAGTTCCGTGCCGGCCGATCGCTTGAGAAGATATCCCGAGGCGCCGGCCTTGAATGCCTCATTGAGGTAGGCCGGATCGGCATGCATCGTCACAAAAATGACTTTGACATCCGGCGATACCTTCTTGAGATGTCGCGTGGCATCGATTCCGTTCAACAGCGGCATCGAGATGTCCAGGAGAACCACGTTCGGCTTGAGACGGGAGGCCGCTTCCAATAATGCTCGGCCATCCTCCGCCGTCCCTACCACTTCACACTGGTCTTCAAGAATTCTCCGGAACCCTTCGAGCACCAGCGAATGGTCGTCAGCCAATAGAATCCGGGGCTTCTTCATAGCCGCACCCTCGACAAGGGAATCCTCGCGCGAATCAACGTCCCTCGCCCGACAGTCGATTCGACGTCCAACACCCCTTTGACAAGATGCGCCCGCTCTTTCATGCTCACAAGCCCGAGGCTGGCCCGCTCCTGTTTGCGGGACATCGGATCGAATCCCTTCCCGTCGTCGGTAACCGCCAGGGTGACCCACTCGCTGGAACAATTCAATTCGATGTTGACCTTGGATGCGTCGGCATGTTTCACAACGTTGCTGAGACTTTCCTGCGCGATCCGGTAGAGACAGGTGGCCACGGGCTGGGAAATGGTCCCGCCGACGGACATTCCATGAAATGTGCCGTGTAAGCCGGTCCGGGTCGATAAGTCATCGACCAGCCGCTTCAAGGCCACTTCCAATCCCAAATCATCCAGGACAGCCGGATGATACGTATAGGAAAGATGCCGCACATCATCACTGAGTTCCGTCGCGTTATCCTGTAATGATCGCAGTCGTGTACCGATCTGCTGGCAGTTGACGGGGAGCATACGATCGAGTGTCTCCAACTCTACGACCATCATCGCCAGCCGCTGGCTGATATCATCGTGTAAATCGCGGGAAATTCGCCGGCGCTCTTCTTCTTGAGCCGTCAGGAGACGGGCAGCCAATCCACGCAAATCTTCTCCGCTCCGCTGAAGCGCGCGTTGGCTGGCGGCCAAGGCGGCCTCGCTGATACGTAACGACGACTCCGTTTCCATGCGCTCGGTAATCTCGACCACAAGCGTCTTGTTGACGATGCCCAATTCAGCCGTACGTTCCTGGACCCTTACTTCCAATTCACCATGCGCTCGTCGCAGCGCCTCCAAATCGCGACGTCGTCGCAGCAGAAAGAACAGGGACACCCAAATAATGAAAATACTCAGTGCGCGGTTGGTGGCGATCATCCACACCGGAATCTGTTCGATATTGGGGCCTGTGATCGCACCGAGGACGATGAAGATGGAAGAGATAGTCGCCACGATGGCCGGCATGCGGTGATAGGATGACGTTGCGGCCAGGAACAGCACGCAGGCATGGAGCACGCCGATCGCCACGCCAAGCGGAATGAACTTGTCGATCGACAAGAGTCCCAGGGTGAGGGCGACAATGAGGCTGAGGCGTACGAATTCGTTCACAGTCGAAGCAGAAGTCTGTGGGTGTCGGCATTATCCTCCGGCATGACCGCCCATTCAAGGGTACATCACCGGACATATGGGTTTCCAGAATGGTACCGCTTGTTCGAGAGGCAGCGTCAACATCACGGAGTGAGGTCGAGAGAAAACCGTCCATGGATGACCAAACGGTTGCGGTCCACTCTTAGCGCTTGTAGCAGTCTTGCAACTCCTCGAGGCAGTCACGGAGAAGTCTGGCCGGTTCGAATGAACTCGCATCCTGCGCAGCCAATTGGTAGGCCTGAAATCCCCATTCCCGACGATTCTGGCGCGAGAGCCAGTCGGCGGCGAGCACACGCTTGAGTTCAGCCGGCATATCTTGATCGCTGAGGCTCTTCGGAATGACCGGCACTCCATGTGACGGAACAATCTCGATGGAGCTCGACGCACGCCCACCGGCGCCGTCCTGCACGTCAACTTCGATCGTTCCGATCGGCATGGGAGTCATGGCCAACTGGAGGCCGACCCGTGGCTCTTCCAACGCCTCGACGCGAGCGAGATCGGCATCGGTGGTCGGCGACGTCAACCTCACGCGATAGGGAGGCGTCCCTCCCCGCCAGGCAAGAAATACGCGCGTCACGTCCGACCGAAGCTTGCTTCGTTGTTCATCGAGCAACGGCATGGTCAGCGTGATCTCTTCTCCTCGTCCACTCAAACTGACCGTTGCGGCCGCCTTCGCTTGCTGCTGCTGTAATCTGGCCGCCAAGGCAATCAGCACATCACCGAGCCTGGCGACGAACCCGGGCGGTGCGGCCGAAACTGGAATCACATAGGGCGATTCCTCCGTCGTCACCTTGACGGCCTTACTGCCGCATCGCAATGTCAGAAGATTTCCTCCCCCCCGGACATGGACGCGATCACCTGCCTGAATGGGAAGCAGAAGGGCCGGGGGAAATTCCTTTCCTTGCCGCTCGATCGAGAATGCATCGAGGCTGCCATGAAGCACCTCGATATACCCGACGCTCCTGGTGTCCTTCGCAGTACCGAAGGCGAGATCGGTTTGGATCATGGCCGTCCCCATGCATGCGAGGATCGCCATACCAAACATGCCCGGGCATGCAGCGCCGAACGGCGTCGTCCAGAAGTCCGCCCTAAGCCGGACGGCTCTTTGCTTTGGCTTCATTTTTTACCTCTGGAGGTAGGTGTCGGATATACCGCTTAACTCTTCAATCGTTCGATGTAACTGTACGGCGATCAAGGGAAGCACGATATCTAACCACCATCCATACTGAAAAAGCCACAAGCTCAGTGGCACCAACATCGCATTCACGACGAAGCGAGCGATGCGCGTCCCCCACACGATGGTGAAGAATGAAAAGCTCATGCTGAATACGATGATCAAGCCGATCAGGCCCGAAAGAGGGCCCTCGGAAAAGCTATCCCCAAAACTGACCAAAATGGCCGAATTTTACCCATATTCGCGACTAACCTGTGCATAACCTCTTCTCATTCCCATGACGAACTACTGGCTTGCTTATTACGTAGAGCATCCTATGACAGGGCGGGATGGTTTTAATGTGAACCCTATATTTATAGGAAACTAAAATAGTCAAGCCGCAAGATATGGGGGTAAGGGAAGTGATGCATGCAATGCTCAAATATTGAGCAATCAGGTCATTATCCTTTGTTGAACCAAGCATTTGGGGTCTCGGAGAAGATCATCCACAGACTTATCCACAGAACTTGTGAATGAATTTTTGGAATAGGGGGTTCAATATTCCCGCGTTAGGCCCTCTTGTTCTTGGATGGATTCTGAGCCAGGCTTGGGACAAGTCACTGTTCAACGATTATTGGACTAATCTCCCTCCTCTTCTTCCCTCAAAAATCAGCCGGGTGGATAGGCGGCAGCCCTCATATACCTGTGGGATACATAGGAGGTGTCGGTCGTGAATGGCGTCTGCAGGATCGCTTCAATCTTCAATACCTTCTGTTTCCTCTGAATTGATGCTCCGGTGCCACAGCACCATGCCAAGCCCCGTGAGTGCGCTCACGAGCAGGAGCACGTTCGTGACGATAAATACGAGATCGTTCACGAGCCAGCTGTACACCACGAATCCGGCAGAAGCGAAGAACTGTCCAATAAAGAGCCAGGCGGACACCCCTTTACTCGACCGCTGCCGCCACTGCCGATAGATTTGTGAGACGACAGTGGCGACCAAAATAATAGACGCCGACCAGCCGATAAGCTGTGGGGTAATGTGCACGAGAGCCGCCTTTCCGTAACAGATTGTGACTGGTTCTTTCATTGAAGAAGACGAGCAGTATCAGGGCAAGGATGGACCGCATTTCAGAGCGAGCCATATGCTGGCAGGGCGTTTAGGAGAAACTTTCGACTGCCTCACTGATCACCGTTTTCCGTCATAGCCGCGATCACGCCACCGCTCCAGAAGAGCGATTCGGCGCTCCAATTGCTGAGTCGTCGCTTGATCCACTCTCCCGCCGGTTCGTTTGATCAGTTCGGCATTCAACCGGCGATGGTCGATGCCGGCCTTTCTGGCCACTGCGCCGACCATGGCCCGATGGATGTCCCGAAGCTGCGTCTTCTGATCATGCAACGACACGACCGGTTCAGTACTCGTATGCCGCTTGGCCGCGTCCTCCGGCTCCTCGCTCCCGATCAGTGCGTCGATGCGGGCCACGCCGTTCAATGGGATATATTCTTTCAATGACGACGCAGCGGTGCCGAACAACGTTCGCTGTACCGAGGGCATGACGTCTTCCAGCACATGGTCCCGTTCGGCCTTGATCTGCTTTGCATGGTGAACGAGCGTCGCATCTTTCGGGAGGTAGAGCCAGGCCCGTTGCGGCAGTGGAATGCCATCCTGCATCCGCACGAATCGCCCCACGACTTGCCGAAAATACATCTCCGTCAGCACGTTCGTCGCGTAGACTCCTATTCGCAACCGGGGAATATCGACGCCCTCGCTCACCATATTCACCGCCACCAGCCATTGTTGTTTTTTGTGGTGCGTGAATGTGTCGATCGTCTTGGACGCGGCAGGATCGTCGGAGACCGCCACATGGGCCCGGCTGCCCGTGATACGTGCGACCAGTTCCGCCACTTGCCGGGCATGTTCTTGATTCATCGCGACAATGAGCCCGCCCGCATCCGGCTGCTCTTGTGTACGAAGTCTGGTCAGCTCGGCATGCGCATCGGCCACAACAGGTCCTAGCCAGGTCTCCTGCAATAAGGCGGTCTTGAGCCGCTCGCGCTGCCGCTCAAACGTCAGGCCATCTTCAAATGTGGCTCGATGTTCGCGGCCGTTCGACAGCCAAGTCAGTTCGCCTTCATAACTTGGGAAGAGGATCGGCCGACAGACGCCCTCTCGAATAGCCTCCGCATACCCATAGGTAAAATCGGCCTGGCTTTCTCCCTGATCGTATCGAACGAATGGAATGGGGTTGTTGTCCGATCGAAATGGTGTGCCGGACAAGGCCAAACGAAAGACCGCCTCGCCGAAGGCTTCCCGTAATGCCTTGCCCCAGTCCTTTCCATCCCCTGCATGATGCAGCTCGTCGAATATCACCAGGGTACGTCGGCCACGACAGGCACGCTGAAAGACCGCAGGGGCCAAACACACTTGTTGGTACGTCACAACCGCTCCGTGATAGTCGCGGGCTTCGCAGGCCTGCTCGTTGGATAGCGCCGGGTCCAAGTGAATCCCCACATGCCCGGCCGCTGTCGCCCATTGAGTGCGCAAGTGATTCGTCGGACAAATGACCAGCACCCGGCTCGCCGCTCGATCCGTCAGATATTGATGAGCGATCCGCAGGGCAAAACGGGTTTTCCCGGCCGCCGGGGTCGCCGTGGCGAGAAAATCAACACGGGTATGAGTCAGTGCCGCCGACACGGCGCGTGTCTGCCAGTCGCGCAGCTTTGCATTCCACGGGGACAGGGTCACCGCATCCTCTTTTCGTCATGTTCTACATGTTCGTGCGCACACCATAGGGAAGCTCAAATGGAACTACAAGCCTAGAACTTGAGCACTGATCAATTTTTCGCTGTCTTCCGTGAGTGAACGCTTGAGCCGGGAAATGCGAGTGACGTACCGATGCAAGACTCACCAGGGAATCGGCGGCGGCAGGACAAGCAGTCCTGTGACACAAGATGTTCGTACAGGAAAGCGTCTGCTCCGGAGCCGGAGGGACCTGGGACTACATCGAAGAAACGGGATGGTTATTCCCACCGCGAACGATACAGAACATCCGCTGCCCCATTCGCTGCGACATGCGTCAACTGATCACCGGCCGTAGTAGCCTGTCAACGAGGCCTTGCCGATCGTGTTCTGGCCAAGATAGAAGCCGACCATGGCGCCGGAGGCATCGGGCTTCAAGGGAAGCTGTTCCGTTTTCAAGGCATGGACGGTGAAAATGTATCGATGAGGTTTGTCTCCCGCGGGAGGACAGGGACCTCCGTAGCCCGCCTGACCGAAATCCGTCATGCTCTGCACCGAGCCCGACGGAGCGGACGCTCCGTCCACCTTCCCCGCATTCGCCTCCAGCTTCGTGACCGTCGACGGAATATTGAAGACGACCCAGTGCCACCAGCCGCTTCCGGTCGGCGCGTCCGGATCGTAGACCGTGATGGCGAAACTCTTCGTATCTTTCGGTGCGTTCGTCCAGCGCAGCTCCGGAGACACGTTCCCGCCGCTGCAACCAAACCCCGAGAACACCTGTTCATTCCCGATTTTTCCTTTTGGTTTAAGGACCGGACTTGCCAATTCAAACTTGGCGGCCCAACCTGGCGAAGCCAGCAGCAGAACGACCAGGGCGAAGAATAAGCGGATCATATCCGACTCCTTTCAATTGAGAGAATCCCTATATTAGCCAATCACATTCCTAACTCAATAGCAGATGTACGGAACCCGCATTCTGACCTGTCTGGCTCGGTGTATGCCACGTCAATCGCCACACGGCATTCGTCAACCGCTTGTGTTCATCATTCCTACCTCGTAAATCGTCGTCGGATCTCGTTATCACAAAATGGAACTCAACTTCGAATCCCAGAGACCGCCGCCTCACGGGACACGGCCCGCTCTGGGGACACTGGGTGTTCACAAGACACCGCCGCTTCACCGTCTCAGCGGCGTTCACAAGCATGACGCGCCTTCTT
>DAISKX010000178.1:0-7172 GCA_036820725.1 Nitrospiraceae bacterium | reverse complement strand
GTCACGCGGATGTCGCGAACGAACACACGGATGTTGCCCAATCGATTTCCGGACGGTTGCTGTGGCGCGGATGGAATCTCCGGCAGGGTCGGCCTTGGCGGTGGTGTTTCCGGCGCCTGGAACTCTTCTCTCAGCGGGGCGGGAGGTTTCCCAGATCGGCCAGTCGGGTCGAAAATGGGCGGGATCGGTGGCACGATCTGCGCAAGAACGGGTGCATCGAGGAGAGAGATCCCCATCAAGAGTCCGAAACAGAGAGAGAGACCGTGAAGAACCTGGGGCCAGAATGAATCGTCCTGTTTGCCGGAGCGCCGGCTTATTGTTTTACGATCCACAACCTGCCGCCCAGCTCGTTAAGCCTTGTTGCGGTGATGGAGTATGCCGCTCATAGAGCTGTCCCGATACGATTATCTTCTGTTGGTGAGACGCGAGGTCGGCGCCGGGGAGGGGATTGGACTGGGAGGAAGTGGAAACATCCTCGGAGAGAAGCGCCAGAGAACTCAGCAGCCAACCGCCCGGTTCGGAAGGAAGGGTGTCGCGCCCGGCCACTACTAGGCTGCTCAGTTGGCCGTTTGCCTGCGCCGCACAGCGTTGTTGCAATAAATGTTGGACTTGCAGAGGGCGTTGCGGGAGCGTGGCCAGGGTCCCGCTCAAATTGGACAGGGGTGACTGGATATTTACGGCGCCGCTCAAGCCGAATTGAGAGGAGGCACTCACGACGCTTGTCTGGTCGGCAAGAAACGTCCCCGCGATGATATTGATGTTGCCGCCTTGCCCCTGGACGGCTTGGGCCAAGACCTGGCTATTTTGCAATGTGACGACAGCCGGGTCAAGCGTGATGTTCCCGCCGGACGTGTTGGGCCCACCCTGAACAGAAGTATTAATCTGGCTGTTAATGAGCCGGATCGCATCGGTGGCTTGAATGACAATATTGCCGCCGCTCGCCTGGATCGCTTCTGTGTTTACGGAAGCATTCTGGCTGAGGAATTGACCCCCGGCGTTGATCGCAATGTTGCCGGCATTCCCCTGTCCCGTACTCTGAGCAGACACATTTGTGCCGTTGCCCATGGTGACGGATTGCTCGGCGTCGAACGAGATGTTCCCTCCTCGACCGGTCGCAGATGTGTTGCTGCTGATCTTAGTGGACTGATCCGTAGCGATAGTGCTTGCCTTGATAGTAATGTTTCCGGCTGGAACTGCTCCCACCGTGTCAGTCTTGATGGCAGTATTGATCAAGCGTACCTGGTCTGCGATCACGGTGATCGTGGCAGGGATGAGGGTCTCTCTCCCTCCTGCCACCGCAGTAGAGAGCTCAACATTGTTGAGCGAGACAAGCTTCGCTGGGTCTGAATTGTCGGGACTGAGGCCCGAAATGGTCAATGTTCCCGCCTGCCAGCCCTCGCTCGTGCTGTTAATGCCGGATGATGGGTGGCCGGGGAGTAACGTCCCGACCGGCTTGACATTGGCTCGCAGCTGGTTGACGTTCAAGGAAATGTTCCCTGCAGGCGTCTGCACATCACCGAATGTATTGGCAAAGAGTCCTGTGTCACCGATCAGACTCACCGTATCCGCCGTGACCGTGATTGAACCGGGTCGGCTCGCCGGCGACCCGCCGTCCACTCCCGTAAAAAGGACTCCCCGGTTTAAGACGACCAACTGGGCCGCATCCGTCGATTCAGGGCTAATACCCGAAATGGTAAGGTCGCCCGCCGGGCCGGCAGTACTCCCGGCATGATTCGATGAATTGACAAACACGCGTTTTGCGCCCTCGATCGGCGTCTCATCCGGGTTCGCATTGATGCGCAATGTGTTGACGTTGAGGTCGACGTCCCCCGCGGGCGCGGCACCGACCGTAGTCACGACGATGGTTGCGACGCCACCACCCTGCTCGGTTGGAAAATCCTCATTGATCAGAACCAATGAGTCGGCAGTGATCGTAATCGCGCTGGGAGTCGTGTTGGCCGTCCCGCCGAATACTCGTGAGCTCACCGCACTGTCCTTCAGCGTGATGCTTGCGGCTGGAGTTCCAGGCCCGCCGACCCCTTGCAGGATGATGCGACCTGCGGGACCGCCATCTAGAGTCCGCACTCGGTTATCACTCGTAATCAAATTTTGGGCCCAATTCGCGGG
Source organism: Nitrospiraceae bacterium (assembly GCA_036820725.1). Classification (GTDB taxonomy): domain Bacteria; phylum Nitrospirota; class Nitrospiria; order Nitrospirales; family Nitrospiraceae; genus DASSBQ01. The sequence goes on along the minus strand of DAISKX010000178.1, from coordinate 5,045 downwards.
ACTGTCGGGATTCAGCAGGAGATGGTTGGTCGCGTCACCTTCCGTGGTGAGTGTGGCGACGTTGAAGGTAATGTCTCCCGCAGGCGCTGTACCGTGGCTATCTGCTGTGATATGGGTGCCGTTTGTGAGGGCGATAGACTCTGCCGTCATCGATATTGCGGGGAAAGCGGTGGCCCTTCCAAGATTCCGCTCTCCACCCTCGGATATCGCCTTGATTGATGCATCATCCATGGTGAATTGACCCGCACGAATGACAATTCGTCCCGCCGTGTCGGCGCTCGTATTAAGACTCGCCCCCCGGGAGAGAGAGATGTTGCCGAATGTGGTGAAGCCATTGACTGCCGGTTCAACAGACTGCCCCAAGGGGCTGTTGAGCAGCACCTCTCCCGACGGACCGACGCTGACCAGGTTGATCTGTCCGCTGGGCGCAGAGATGAGCGCCGGTTGTGTTGTGCCGTTCTGAAGCGTGCCGGCGGTGATGTCGATATTCCCGCCGATGAGTGAGATATCATGCCCTTCCGAGACAGCGAGCTGACCACCTTGCACGGTAATCGCGGCAGGGTTTGATCCCAGGAATCCAAACGCGGCCACCGGTGCGCTGGAGATGGGCGCGTCTGCCGATCCGGGAAGCGCATTGAACTTTGCGCCATCCGTAAATCGTAGATAGTCAGCGGTTGTAAAGTTGACTGATCCGCCGACATTCAGAGACGCATTCGGGCCAAACACAATCCCAGCCGGATTCATCAGAAACAGATTGGCGCTTCCGAAGCCGGTGGTTTGGAGGGTCCCAAAGATGTTCGACGGGTTGCCGCCTGTCACACGACCGAGGATATTGGAAGTGGGTAAAGCGGTTTCGTTCAAGAAGTTGGCAATGTTATTGGTCGGAACGCCGAATTCGCCGAAGCTATGAAACAAATTCGGCCCATTGCCTGGGCGAGTGCCGCCGGTAATCTGGTAGGTGTGGCCGGCCTGGGTTACGGTGGTGCCCAAACTACCGGCCCCGGTCGTGGAGGTAATGGCGGGTGTGACTTGAGCTAGAACGAGCGAAGCTTTCAGCACTGAGGTGACAATCACTACGGAGACAACAGCCCAGGCCTTCAGGACCGAGATTGATGTTGTGAGGTCCGAAAAGACAATCATTCGAGATCCCCCGTTCAGTATTCCAATGCTGCGTGGTTGTTCGTAATGTACAGACCGTCAGGGAGGAATAGCATTTCCCTTCTATGCCGTACACGTCGGATATCCCGCGCGGTGAGATGCGATCGTAACGACTTTGGAACCCTTCACGGTATTCATGAATTCCAGTGCATCAGCAACCGGGCTAATCGACTGAACGATTGTCTTGTCGTGCATGACAATCCGCCCCGCCACCTTTAATCGTTCGACGCTTCAATTTCTCAGACTGAGAAGCGCGCCGAACACCGGACGCCTCTTACGTGAGCATGGGGCAAGGTGGTGATGGCGAGAGATTGACTCCTGTGGCGTCGCGATGAAATGCCTGTCCGCATGAGCACATGCAGCAAACCATACTCAACAGCACCCGTAGAATGAGAAGGCATTGATGAAGGTAGAGCGGCTTTGACGAGAAGGGAAGGCTTTGGCGAAGGGAGTGCGGAACCTCAGCAACCATCCGTGGTTCCCTCCTTCCGGTCCTCTCCATGCCGCTCCATCCGATAAAGTGAATGGCAATACTGGGGTGTGCTTAGATAGGCCTTTCCGGGTTTTTTCGCAATTCCCAGTTTTTTGAGATGGGATTGGGTCTACCTTCGATCTTGTTTCGGAGGAGATGTTGTGGCAGAGTCCCATGTTGACCCTTCGCCTATTCAAGCTCACGAGTTCATTTTTCCCCATTGCCTCGCAATAATTAGTTTATCTACACCCGTTAACAGCGTATGTCGCTAAGCGGGGGCACGCGATGAACTGACTGCTTCTTTCGATGAGAACTACCGAAGGCCTGGGGAGTGCTGGCAACGAATCCCATAGTGAAACGGACGCGCACTACCCCGCTCAGGCTAATGAGTTCTCTTGTCCGGCGACTTTGTCGAGTTCAACTGGTGGTACTGAAGCCGCACGCTTTTCCGGCGAGACACCCGACGGTCTGCGCGGAACTTGGTCCTGCCAGATCCGGCTGAGTATCGCGATCAACATCAGCACGCCGAGTAGTACGCCGGCAACCAGAAGCATATCCCAAGGCATGGCGTCCTCCCCCCTTCATCGGTGTGCCCCTGTTCTTGAACTTCAGCAGCGCGGTCGTTCCCTCGATGCGCAATACTTGTGCCACTATAGGGCGTGACTTTGGACGATACGTACTCGCGAATATATGTATTCTTTCTAAGCAAAATCAGCGAGTGTCGGATCTACGTGGTTTTGTAAATGGGAGGGAGCCGTTCGGCAGTGTATCCGAATGGATTCGCCGCCGTATCCAAAGCGATACGAGGTGAAGAGACTGAATCATTCATCGTGAAAAGGAAACTTGGGCCGGCGGAGAACGTCAGAGAATTCGTTGAAGGATGCGAGCGTCAAAGCAACGCAAGGCTGCACGAAGCGATCATTCCAGATCTGTCCGGGCCGACAAACGGAGATAGCAAACTCACCACCAGAACGTTTGCGTCCACCACGGCTCTCAAGGCCGTCGAGATTCCGAGCCACAATGATTTCGGCTTGGATCTCGTCCGGCGTGAGGGTGTCAGTGCCCACCGCGATGGATTGGGATTGCATGGTCTTGACAGCCGCCATGGTCCGAGCCCATCGCACCCGCGTGCAAAGACACTTCGAGTGTTTCCTCGGACAATCCAGCTCCACCGCCAATGGTCTAATTCTGGGGGGTAGGTCAAGGCACACCCTTCAACTCCTGATAACAGGAGCGTACCAAACATCGAGCGCTTTTTGCCGATAAACGCGAGGGTGGAGATAGGTGCGAAGAACCGGTTTACGGACTGCAGTTCAAGAAAATCACGATCCACAACCTGCCGCCAAGCTCGTCAAGGCCTGTTGCGGCGATGGACCAGACTGATCAAGGAGGTGCCCCGAAAGAATCACCTTTCGTTGTAGAGGTTCTTCCGAGTGACCAGTCTGGGTGGATGGCTCTTGGACATCATCAGGGATGAGCGCCATGGAACTCATCAGCCAACCGCCTGGCTCGTACGGGAGACTATCCCGTCCAGCCACGACCAGACTGCTCAATTGGCCATTGGCTTGGGCCGCACAGCGTTGTTGCAATAAATGTTGGACTTGCAGAGGGCGTTGCGGGAGCGTGGCCAGAGTCCCACTCAAATTGGACAGGGGTGACTGGATGTTTACGGCGCCGCTCAAGCCGAACTGCGATGACGCACTCACGAGGCTAGTCTGGTCGGCTAGAAACGTTCCCGCGACGATGTTGATGTTGCCGCCCTGACCCTGTATGGCTTGCGCGAGGATTTGACTGTTTTGGAGGGTCATGACGGCCGGATCAATTGTGATGTTGCCGCCGGATGTCTCGGGCCCGCCCTGAACGGACGTATTGATCTGACTGTTGATGAGCCGAATCGAATCGACGGCCTGTACATTGATATTGCCGCCGCTGCCCTGGCTGGCCTGGGCCGTCACGGAAGCATTCTGGCTGAGGAACTGAGCACCGGCGTTGATCGTAATGTTCCCCGCATTGGCCGATCCCGTGTTACTCGTTGAAATAATCGAACCGTCGCCCAGAGTGACGGATTCTTGCGCGGCGATACTGACATTTCCGCCGTTCTGAGTTCCGGTGGAGAGCGCAGAGATCCCGCTGCCCTGCATGACGAGGGTCCCGGAAGAGAGATCAATGTTGCCGCCTTGATCGATGACGTTCGCGGACTGTGGGCGGACGTTGTTCACATTGGAAGAAATGGTCGTGTTTTCCAGCTGGATCGGGCCGGTTGCTTTCAGTTCGATTTTGCCCCCCAGCGCATCGCTCCTCGTGTCCGTCAACACATTGGTACCGGTCAAGCGAATGGACGACGCCGGTGGGAAGGGGGTAAATTCAGGCATCGGCACACTTTCACCTGTGATGCTGATCAAGCCTGCACCGCCACTTCCCGTACTGCTGGTGGAGATGACCACGCGGGCCGGATCAATTGCGTCTAGGGTCCGTGGTTCTAGAAGCGTCCCTCCCGGTCTGGTCCCAGGTTGGGTATTCAACTGGTCGGCGTGCAACTCAATGCGGCTCCCGATGCGGCTACCCCGAGTGGGCGCCACGATTCCTCCACCGGTGATGTCCAGCTTCTTCGCAGACAGGACAATACTCCCCTGGACATCTCGTCCATTCTGTACCACTTTCCCCCTTTCCCCCGCGCCGACGACGTCCAGTAGTTCCGGGACCATGATAGCCTTAAAGTTGGATACATCGTTCACAGTGGAATTCAGAACCGAATGATCGAGGATGATATTGTCGGCGCGGATTCTGAGGAATCCAGGAAACCCCGTGTCTTGAGACTCGACCGTGACTTCGGAATTGGTGAGCTTCACTGTATTGGTCGGTACATCGGGGAAATCTGGTTCCCAAACGGCCCCGTACGAAAAGTGATGATCCTTGACGATCTTTGTGATACCGGCTTGCGCTCGCCCTCTGCTCGTGTTGGTGATGGACGAATTGTCGGCGGTGAGTGAATTCTGAACGCGCAACCAGATTTCCCCTGCACTTGGGCCGCCGTTGCATGTGGGGCACGAACCAAGTTCTGACACCTTCGCATCGGCCGCGATGGTGCTGTCTTGTAAGGCGATATCCTGCGCCATAATGTCGATGCGGCTAAAGCCCTGATTTCGCGCACTCTCACCATTGGGCTTTCGGGCCTGTATCCCGCTCGATGGGATGATTTCGAAGTCTTGCGTGGCGACCGACACCGTTGAATCCGTAAACGATGCCTGTCCTTGCGCCCTCATGATCACCATTCCGCCCGGGGCATTGCCGATCGCATCTGAATGTATATTCGTTCCTTGGAGGTCAATGCTCCGTGCGAGTTGATACTCAAAGACTTCGTTGGGTCCGCTCTGCGGCCTGACGACCCATACGTAACTTCGTGTCTCGGTCAGAG
>DAISKX010000177.1:0-7175 GCA_036820725.1 Nitrospiraceae bacterium | reverse complement strand
ACAGGAGGCCGTTGCCAAGGGGGCGCTCGCCTTCTTCGGCGATAAATACGGCGATCAGGTTCGTGTCGTGAGCATTGAGTCCTTCAGCAAGGAGTTGTGCGGAGGAACACACTGCCGACATACGGGCGAGATCGGGCTGTTCCGTGTCGTCTCCGAAACCGGGGTGGCAGCCGGTGTCAGACGAATCGAGTGTCTGACAGGCGGCGGGGCTCTCGAATCCATGAAGCGGCAAGAAGCCGACCTTCGCGAACTGTCCGAATTGCTGAAGGTTGGTCCCTCGGAGGTCGTCGCCAGGACAAAAAAGCTGGCCGGTCAATTGAAGGAGAAGGAACGAGAACTCGAAGAGCTGAAGTTGCGCATGGCCAGCAAGTCGACAGGAGAGGCGCAGAGTAAAACGGTGGCCGGCGTTCAGGTGCATGCTCAGCGCGTGGATGGTCTGGATGTGACCGGCATGCGTGCGCTGGCGGATCAGTTGCGGGATAAATTGCGCAGCGGCGTCGTCGCCCTGGGTGCGGCCAATGAGGGGAAGGTGTCGCTCCTGGTTGTGGTGACAAAGGATTTGATTCCGCGCCTCGAGGCCGGTGACCTGATTAAAGACATGGCCGCAGAAGTAGGAGGAACCGGCGGAGGGCGGCCCGAGATGGCTCAAGCCGGGGGAAAGAATCCGGAAGGACTCGATCCTGCGTTGGAAAAGGTCTTTGGATTGGTTGAAAAGGCCCTGGAGCGGTAAACTCATGAAGGCGACGCGGATTCTCGCAATCGACCATGGCACCAAGCGGATCGGGGTGGCCCTCAGCGATGAGTTGGGATGGACGGCTCAGCCTCTCCAAACCTACGTCCGACGGACATTGACCGCGGACCTCGCGCACATCAAGCAGCTCGTGCAAGAGCACGACGTGGCCGAGGTTCTTGTGGGACTGCCTCTCCGTCTGAACGGGGAAATCGGGCCGGCAGCCCAATCGGTTCAGACCTTCGTCACGCAGCTTGAGGCGGTGCTCTCCGTTCCGGTCGTGACGTGGGACGAGCGGATGACGACGCGATCCGCCGAAGATCTGTTGATTGCTGCCGATGTCAGCCGGAAGAAACGGAAAGGTATCATTGATCGCATTGCCGCGGCGATTCTTCTCCAAAGTTATCTCGAGGGCCGGTCCGATCAAACCGGCTCGACACGAAAACACGTGGGTCTGGAAGATGCCGATGTGCATGGGATTCCTCTCGAGGGTGAGGATGAAGAATCGATTCGTTCCCTGGATTCTGGTTCTGCTGTGCCTCACGGGTATAGTGGGATACCAGGTTCTGCGCTGGGCCCAGGCTCCGGTAGCTGACCCGAAAACCAAGCCTCCTGCCCGAATTGTCGTCATTCCCGAGGGTAGCACCTTTCAATACGTCGCCGGTCTCCTCAAGCGCGAACGGCTGATTAAGAGTCGTGCGGCATTCATGCTGCTCGGCAAAACCAAGACGGCCGACCGCAAGATTCACCCTGGAGAATACGAACTGAATGCGGCCATGTCCGCCGAAGATATTCTGAGTAGAATGCTGTCCGGACGCGTCGTCCTTCATCCGGTCACGATCCCGGAAGGGTTCTCGATGACGCTCATCGCGGAGCTGCTCGGCCAATTGAGTATCACGGACCGGACGGAGTTTCTGCGCCTGGGTCGCGATCCTGAGTTTATTCGCTCGCTTGGTATTCAGGCACCATCCTTGGAGGGGTATTTGTTCCCCGAGACCTATCATTTTGCTCGCGCGACCAAGCCCAAGGACGTCATGCGGACCATGGTCGAGGGAGTGAGGCAAATGTGGACGGCCGAGCTGCAGGATCGGGCCAAACAGATGAATTTGACGCTGCACGAAGTGCTGACCCTCGCGTCGGTGGTGGAAAAAGAAACGGGAGCGAAGGAAGAGCGGGAACTGATCGCCGCCGTATTTCATAATCGTCTGCGGCGGCACATCCCGCTTCAGAGCGATCCCACGGTGATTTATGGGTTGCCGGCTTTCGACGGCAATTTGCACAAGCGGGATCTCTCGAGTCTCAGCCCGTACAACACGTATCGCATCCAGGGCCTGCCGCCAGGGCCGATCGCAAGTGCTGGGATCCATTCCATTCGGGCGACGTTATTTCCTTCCCCTGTGGGATATTTGTATTTCGTGTCCAGAAACGATGGGACGCATTACTTTTCCTCGACCTTAGAGGAGCACAATCGGGCGGTCGAAAAGTTTCAGAAGCAGCCCTTTCGCAAACAGTCCCGCTCGCATGCGGGTCAGAATCGGGCCTGAGGGCAGTCCAGCCATCCTTGAAGCGGGACCCACACATACCAGACGCAATTGGAGCAAGACACATGAACAGCGACTCCCTGCTTTGCGATCTTGAGCGACGCCTGGACCACACGATTTTACGGCCCGATGCGACCAGCTCGGACGTGATACGACTCTGCGAAGAGGCGAAACAATATGGGTTCATCGTGATCTTCGTTCCGCCCTGCTATGTCGATGAAGCCGTGGTCGCCGTGGCGGGTACCGGCATTCGCGTCGGAATTCCAATCGGATTTCCCCTGGGTGGACAGACCACACAGAACAAAGTAACGGAAGCTGTGGAGGCGGTGCGACTCGGAGCCAAGGAATTGGATATGGTCCTGAACATCAGCAGGCTCAAGTCAGGCGATGTCGACGCGGTGCGCCGGGACATGGCCGAAGTCGTGCAGGCAACTCCCGGTATTGGACACAAAGTCATCCTCGAGACCTGTTATCTTTCGCGGGACGAGAAGATCGTCGCCTGCCGGTTGGCGATTGAGGCGGGGATGGACTATGTGAAGACATCGACAGGTTTTGGGCCTGCCGGAGCGACGGTCGAAGATGTTCGACTCATGAAGGAAATCGTGGGAGGCCGTGCAAAAGTGAAGGCATCGGGTGGCATCCGCGACCTCAAGACGACGAGGAGTTTATTGGAGGCCGGTGCTGACAGGATCGGGACCAGCGCGAGCCTGGCCATTGTCTCAGAGTGGAGAAGCGCAACGTAAGGGCATGTCGGGATCAGGAGCGTCTCGTGGGACCTCGGAAAAGTCTGCGAGTTCAATGCACGTGTCCCGTCTCTTTTTCAAGCGATGAGACGGACGCCGAGGGCATCGTGTATAGCTTATCGCTGGGAGGATGCGCCATCGAATCGGCTGCGTTCGTCGGGGAGGCCGGTCACATCAGTTTGAAAATCGATCTGGGTGACGGGGCGGAGCAGTTGTCGGTAGAACTGGCGAAAATTCAGTGGTCGACGCGCCGTGAGTTCGGTGTGGAATTTTTGATCTTCAAAAACGATGGTGAAGCGCGTCTCGCGTGCTTTCTGGCCCGGAGCCATGTCCATTGATCAACCATAGGCTGGTCTTGTCCAAGAATGTTGTTCACCTTGTGATTCTGCTATCATGCGCGCCATGATCAACCGCATTATTCTGCTTGTTCTCGATGGACTGGGAATTGGCGCCCTTCCTGATGCGTCTCACTATGGCGACGCTGAATGTAACACCCTGGCCAGTTTGTGTGAGGCTGCCGGATCCGTCCACCTTCCCAATCTCGAGAATCTCGGACTGGGTCATCTCGGACAGTTTCAAGGCGTGCGTCCGATGGTGCAGCCGGAAGGGTGCTTTGGTCTCATGGGATTTGTGTCGAAAGGGAAAGATTCGCTGATCGGACATTGGGAAATTGCTGGTTGCCCAATTGATACGGTGAGCGGAGTCTCGGACGAGGCAATTCCTGCCCTGGTGGCACTGATTGAAGGAGCGATCGGACAGAAGACGCTGGGAAATCGGAGGATGTCCGGCGCAAACCCTGTCCAGGAGATGTCGGTTCAGCACAAGAGATCAGGCGTGCCCATCGTATGGTTTGATGACGTCGGGGCTATTCACCTCGCGGCTCACGAAACGATCGTACCGGCCGAGGAACTCTACCGGCTGGGTCGGGACGTTCGGCGTGCGGCGAAAGCCGCCCATCCGATTGTTCGGGTGGTGGCCCATCCGTTTGATGACCATGTCGGTATGCTGTGGTCGGGGAGTCGCCGCAGAGATTTTGCTACCGAGCCGCCCGCGACGACGTTGCTTGATCTGTTAAGCCGGGCGAGCCAACTTGTCGTCGGACTTGGAAAGGTCGGAGATTTGTTCAGCGGGCGGGGCGTGACCCGATCGACCACGGTATCCGAGGCTGGAGAAGCTCTAGATGAAATTATCGGCATGTTGAATAGAGTGCCGCGCGGGCTGATTTTTGCCAATCTTGAGGTCCTTGTCCCGAGCCTGGAGGATTCAGTCCATGCCCTTCATGAAGTCGACCGGCGTCTGCCGGAATTGCAGGAGAAATGGAAGACAGGCGACCTGCTTATCATTACGGCGGATCATGGGTTCGATATGAGCCGTCCGACGTGGGGACACTCGCGCGAGTACGTTCCGCTGCTCATCACCGGGCCCAAATTGGCCAGAGGAGTCAATCTCGGGACACGTCGGACCGCGGCCGACTTGGGACAGACGATCGGAGAGGCGCTCGGTACCTCGCGGTTGCCATCCGGAGAGAGTTTCCTCGACTCGCTCCGTGCCGGATGAGACATCATGTCGATCGAGGCACGCGCGACAGAACTGGGTCTTGAATTTCCGACTCCTCCCAAGCCGCTCGCCAGCTACATTCCCGCTGTCCAGGTTGGAGAGCTGCTTTTTCTGAGCGGGGTTCTTCCCCTCCGCAACGGACAGTTGCTTGTGACGGGCAAAATCGGTCGGGACTTGACGGTTGATCAGGGAAGGGAGGCCGCCCGTCTTGCGGTGCTCAATGCGCTGGCCATCGCCCGAAGCGAATTGGGGACGCTCGATCGGATCAAGCGGGTGGTGCGGATGGTCGGACACGTCGCCTCCGGAGAAGGATTCGTTCAGCAACCGGCGGTCATCAATGGCGCCTCAGACCTTCTCGTTGAACTATTTGGCGAAGCCGGCCGCCATGCGCGGGTGGCGGTGGGCGCTGCCGAACTTCCCTTGAACTCGCCTGTCGAATTGGAACTAATCTTTATGGTGCGATAGCTGTCGCGCGTCGGGGTTCGAGAGGGAACTCCCTACTTTGGGACGAATTCAAACAGACTGACACAGCGACCGGCGCCTCACCGCATCGTTACCTTGACATGAAAAAAATGCGCTTGTTATATTCCGGATATCCCTTCGCCTGACGCTGTACCCCGTCTTGGCCACACATGCCTCAGATGCGTGGGGTTGTGTGCCACGCATGGGCGCCTGCTAAAAAGAATTGCCATCTCGGTCTACCTGCGCATAGTATCTCCTGCGGCCCCCATCGTGATGATTTGAGGAGCGTCTCGGTATGCATGCGATCTTAGCAGTATTCATCGGCTTCGTACTCTCGCTTGCCGGGTCGCCTGTCGTGGCGGCGGTCAATCAGGCGAAACTCGTTCCAGATTCAGGGCTTCCCGGAGCCACGGTATCCATCACAGGGAAGGGCTTCGGTGCGTTCAAGTCGACACGTGCGAATCAGGTCAAGTTTCATGGATTGAACGCCCTTGTTCAGCGGTGGGAACCGGATTTAATCGAGGTTCGTGTCCCGTCCCAGGTCGAGAACGGGCCGGTGGAGGTCATCATCGGAAAAAAGAAAGTGCCGGCGGGCCAGTTTTCGGTGCTGCGCCCGACCATCGAATCCATTGCTCCGAGTGATCCCATACCTGGATCGACGCTACAGATCGTCGGGCAGCACTTCGGGAATACAGCCGGTCCACGTGATCCGAACACCCTGTTCGGCGTCAATGACGTGCTGGTCGGTGGCATTTCAGTTCGAGCCAAAAAATGGCGTGATGACAAAATTGAGATCGATCTTCCTGCCAATATCCAATCCGGGGACGTGATTGTGCGCTTTGCCTCATCCGACCCGCAACCGGACGGATCCTGCTGCGCACCGGTCCGCTATACCGTCAGTAACAGCAAGCCGGTCACGGTGCTGCCGACGATCCGCGTAGATCCCGACAATGGGCCGGTTGGCACGAAGGTCGTGCTCTTTGGCCAGAATTTTGGGGCGACGAAAACGTCCGACGACGCGCTCCTGATCGGGGGCCACCGTGCAAGCATCGCACAATGGTCCGACAGCATGATTGTCGCGCACGTGCCGCTCGATGCGCAAACCGGCGCCGTCATCTTGAAACATCACGGTCAGGAGAGAAGCTTGGGCACGTTTACGGTATATACACCAAAGGCGACCGGTGTCACACCGGCGAGCGCTCCAATCGGATCGCTGCTGAAGATCTCAGGCGAGCATTTCGGGTTTTATTCCGAGAGTGGCGCGACGCCATTCAATTATATCGATTTTGCGAAGACCGACAACCGTGTCCTGATCGGCGGCGTCCCAGCGATCATCTATCGGTGGCACGACGATCGGATCGACGTCTGGGTGCCGTTCAGCGTGACGAGCGGTCCGGTCATCGTCGAGCGCGCAGCAGGAAAGCCCAAGGAGGACGGAAGTTGCTGTGAGGAACGGGGCATACTTACAACCGAGGCCGGAAGTTTCACGGTGGTGGTCCCGAGGATCGAGTCGTATACGCCGACTTCCGCGGGCCTGGATGATATTGTGACGATCAAAGGTTCAGGGTTCGGTTCCTTCTTGAAGACGCGCGAAGAGGCACAACTCGGACTGCGAGAAGATATTTTCAAGCGCGGAGATCAGGAACTTCAGGAAAATGTATCGCGCACGGAGGTCCTGTTCAACGGCATCGCCGCAGTCGTGACGTCCTGGTCAGATTCTGAAATCACCGTGCGTGTACCCCGCCGACACATTTTCGGAGTCGGGAGAAAACATGAATTCACAGCGGATGCAGGAACAGGTCCTCTGGTCGTGAGGCGCGGATCGTGGGATCTTCTTCCGGATGGAAAATGTTGCACCCAGAAGAAATGGCTCACGCTCGAAGCGGGTTCATTCACCATCGAAGCGAAGGGTCTCCCGGACCAGGGATTCTTCAATGACACCCGCCCCGAGGCCTCAACCACGCCATGACGGTAATGTGTAAGGGATCGACGCGTGCGCTCTCGATGTTCGTCCTCGCCCTACTAGTGGCCTTGCCCCTGCCCCTGGTTGTCTCTTCAGCTGAAGACGTCCGGGCCACAATTGTTCAGCAAAAAAGTGGCACCCAGGCGACCTTGATGGGAGTCTATTTCCGCAATGCCGCT
>DAISKX010000176.1:0-7185 GCA_036820725.1 Nitrospiraceae bacterium | reverse complement strand
GCCGACGTCCAGATAGTCGCCCGCGGGATGGGGCTCGATCACCGAATCGGCTCCAAGTTCCTCCATGCGGGACCCGGGTTCGGGGGCTCGTGCTTTCCGAAGGATTTGGCCGCTCTGGTTCAAACGGGTGAACGTGTGGGCTACCCACTGCAAATTGCAGGAGCGGCGGCGAAGGTGAACTATGAACAACATTTACGCATGGTCGAGAAGATTCGAGAGGCTGCGGGAGGACTCAAGGGGAAAACGTTCGGCATCCTGGGACTCTCGTTTAAACCGAATACAAACGACATGCGCGCGGCCCCGTCGCTGACCATCCTGAACGAGATGATGAAAGAGGGAGCGGTCGTCAAAGCCTACGATCCGGCGTCCATGGAAGAAACCACGAAGTTGCTCCCAGGCTTAATTGCCTGCAAGGACACCTACGATGTCGCAGACGGAGCAGACGGACTGGTGATCATGACTGAATGGAACCAGTTCCGAAATCTTGATTTTGATCGGCTGAAAAAATCGATGCGGTATCCTCTCTTGCTGGATCTCCGCAATGTCTACGATTCGGAACGGGTGGTGGGTATGGGTTTCCACCACGTTTCGGTCGGCCGTCCAACCAGAGGGCCGTCAGCCTGACGCGATTGCCGGTTCCTCAACCGAGCAGTTTTGTTTCTTCCACTTTCTCCTCAACCTTTTTGGGCTTATAGCCCATCCGGTCGAGCACTTTCATGATTCTCGTCTTCAGACGATCGTCTGCCTCGACTAATGCCGTCGCCAGTGGTTCAACGGCCGGCTTCCCGATCTTACGAATAATCTCCGTCACCGATTGACGCAGCTCATCCTCCTCGGAGACGAGGAGAGGAATCAACGACGACACCGCCGGCCCCCCCATCTTGATCAAGGAGTCGTACACACGTTGCCGGACATCTCCAACCTCATCCGTCAACGCTTCGACCAGCGGGCCCACCGACCGTGAATCCTTCAGCTCTCCCAGTACTTCAGCAGCATATTTGCGGTTGAGCCAATGCGAGTCTTTCAGATCGAGTAACATCGCATCGGCTTTGGCCGCATTCGGGTCCTTTGCTCGAATCCGAAAACCCTTCGCAATCCGCTTCCCACCCTCTTCGACCACGCGAATCGTCGCGCCGTCGCCGGGCTTCAACTTGAGGAAATCCTCCTGTGCCTCCTCGGACACATCGAGCACGACCGTCTTGCCATCATACGCAAGCAGTTCGACCTCGAGCTGTTTCGTCTCCGGATTCACCGACACGACCCGCTCGGTGACCAGATTGAATCCATCCTTCTTGGGACCGCCCTTGGGACCAATTTGAATGAGTTTCGCCGGCGCTTCATCAGCCATGATCAATTCCCTTTACCCGGTTAGTTGGTAGGACTCGGCTTCCAGCCAAGACTGGCCAGAACCCCTTCCACGGTTTCTTGCACCATCGTATTTTCATCCTCCAGCAGCGGCAGCAGCGGGTCGATCGCCTGTCTCGCACCCAATCGCGCCAGCGATTCGGCCGCGTTCCGGCGCACCAGCCAATCTTCATCCTGCAACGAATGAATCAACGCCTCAACTCCGCGCGTATCCCCGATCTTTCCGAGCGCTTCGGCGGCATGCCGGCGGACCATCCAATTGTTGCCCATCAATCCTTCGATCAAGGCATCCACGGCTCGGGAATCGCCGATCTTTTTCAGGACGCGCGCCACATCCTCGCGTACCGTACTGTCTCCCAGAGCCTCGACCAATCCCGGCACAGCCCCGGAGTCGCCGATCCGCTCGAGCGCCCATACCGCCGCCGTCCTCACGGCCCCGTCTTTATCACCGAGCGCCTTCACCAACGGAGGGACTGCCCGGGCATCGCGCAACTTGCCGAGTGCGTTCGCCGACTGTTCGCGAATAGCCCATTCATCGTCGGTCAGGGCTTCCAGGAGTTGGTCGATGGCGACCGGCCCGATTCGCACCACCGCACTCGCTGCGGCCTCTCGAATGACGACATCTTCATCCGCCATCAGGCCGATGAGCTGTGGAACGGCGTCCGCTCCCATCTGCCCCAAGCTGGCCGCCGCATGATCGCGTAAGGCCTCGTTCTCATCGCGAAGGGCCGAAATCAATTGTTCTATTCGCTCAGCATCACTCATGTTCATCCCGTCCTTGAGACACCACCGGTTGTGTCGTTTCCATGGCGGCAAGCTTATCGGCAATCAACCCGGCGCTATAGGCGACGATTCCATCACGATCGGTCCGCAGCTTTTCGAAGAGTTCCGCGTGGGGGCGAAGGACCTCGACATCTTTCACCTTCGCCAGGGCCTCGATAGCAAACACGCGCAACGGCCGGATGGGAATGGCTTCAATATACAACTGAGCGGGTCGGGGATCGCCGATCAGCCCTAGCGACTTGATGGCGTACTCTTTCACGCCGGTATCCTTATCGACGGACAGGCGCTTCATCAGCGGGGCGACGGCCCGAACGTCGCCGATCTTTCCCAACAGATCTGCGGCCGCCTCACGCACGACCCAATCCTCGTCTTCAAGATACTCGATCAGGATCTCAACACTCGGCCGGCCGAGGCGGAGCAAATCGATAATCGTCTCCATTCGGGCTTCCTCGCGTTCACTGGCCCCTTCCACTTCACGGAGCGCATTGAACGACGTATCAATTCGATCACGAATGGCGCTGAGCTTTTTCAACGTCCGAACGGCGATGTCGCGGACGGCAGTGCTTCCCATCGCATCAATGAACCCGTCAGCGGAACGGGGATCGAGCAGATGTTCCAGAATCGTCGCGGCAGTCATCTGCGCATCCGGGTCCGAATGCTTCAGCATTGCACATAAAGGGACGATGGCATTCGGGATCACACCCAACAAATGAGTGACCAGCCGGCGCACCTCCTCATCTTGTGTGTCATACAAATGCTGAACGAGAGCCGAGGCGGTTTCCATATCGAGCACACCTGCCATCTGTTCCAGCGCCGCCACCCCAGCTTGCCGGACCGTCTCTTCCGTATGCTTGAGCAATCCGACCAGGGCAACCCCTGCGGCAGGATCCTTCATGCGCGACAACATGCCGATCGCTTCAATTGCCAGCGCCGTGTCGCCGGTCGTCAGGACATGGATCAACGCATGAACCGCTCGAGGTCCACCCGCAAGACAGGCGGCCGTGGCCCGCATGCGCCGCCATTCTTCCTCATGGGTCAACTCAGAGACGAGGGTTTCAATCGTTTCTTTCGCCATGAGACGTCCTTGCCTGCACTGATCTCAGGAAACCCGTCCGGGTCTCCAGCCGACTGCCGTCAGGGTCTCTTTGACATGATAGCGAATGTTCTCATCCGCCTCTCGCACCAACAACGGCAACAGAGACGGAATGACTGTTGGTCCGAACTTCGTCAGGGCTACCGCCGCTTCAGCTCGCGTGACGGTATTCTTTAACGCAGCGACCAAGGTGGGAATCGTTCCATCGTCGCGAATCATTCCCAACGCCCGGACAGCGACCCCCATGGTCAGCATTTCTTCATTCCACTCATCGCCGCAGCCGGCGACCGTGCGGCTCGTCTCAGGGCGACTCTTGCCCAACACGATTTCCTGCAACACCGGGACGGCCCGTTCATCCTTGATCTTTCCCAGGGCTTCGACCACCAAGGGCCTCAAACCCGGTTCCTTGACGACCCGGAACAAATAATCGACTGCCTGTGCATGGCCGATCTCACCGAGGGCTCGAACGATATCTTCCCGAACCGCGGAATCATGATCGTTAAACAACGCAAACAGGAGCGGTTCCACCGCCTCTCCGGATTTGAGCTTGCCAAGAGCTTCGACTGCATGCAACCGGACAAGCCACTCTTGATGGCTCAACGCCTGGGTGAGAGACGGGATCGATGCAGTCCCGATCGCAGCAAGCGCACTGGCAGCCTCTTCGCGAACCGCTTTGACCTTGTCCTGAAGCAGCGGCACCAGGGAAGCGACCGCCCGAGGGTCTGCAATCCGAGCAAGTGCTTCGGCGACATGCATCCGGACAATCCAATCACCACTGGTGAGTGCCTTGACCAACGAGTCGAACGCGCGCACATCGCCAACCGCCGCCAGAATTTCTGAGACAGCCTCCTGCACTTGCAATGACACATCGCTCAGGTAGCCGCTCAACGCCGGAACAGAGGATTCACCGATGGCTATCAACGCATCGATAGCGGACTGCCGCACCGCACGATCCGCATCCCGCAACAACGAGATGAGCGGGACCACGGCTCGACTATCTTTCAACAGCCCAAGAGCCTTCGCGGCATCCTCACGCACGGCCCAATCGTCATCCTTCAGCGCCGCAATCTGCTCGCTCACGGGGTCAGGCATTCAGAATTCCTCAAGGATTCGAAGCATTTAACCTTAACACAGCCATTTTCACAGGGTCAACGACACATCCATTCGACTACCGCTCGTGATCCATTCCTTTCACGGAGATAGCATTGTGTTCCGCCAACGGCTGCCGCCGCCGGCCCAAGATTCGGACGCTTTGAGAAGACGAGACGCCGGACGTGAGCGATTGCGAGGACGATGGACAGCACGAATACAACCAGGGACCCAAACAACAGTGGAGGTGCCGACGCATCCCAATGAGGGGTCACTCAACGGACAGCAGCATCAGCGTCGTCCTGCGCCTGAGTATGTTATTTGCCCCCGCGGGCAAGGTCGCCGCTCGGTCCAAATCGCCCCGTATCGCCGAGCGGTTGATTCACGCGAAGATTGTCCGTCAGGCTGGAATCGACCAAATTCTCTTCAACGGAGGGGGTCCATCCCAGCTGTTCCAAGGTCTCGAGCACAAGCTGCCGCAAAGAATCCTTCGCGCTCAAGCGCACGGACGCATAGGAGAGCACGCGCTCGCCTTCGCTTTCCACTTCGGATGCTTTCGGATCGTGAAGAAATGAGATCAGTGGTTCAATGGCCGTATCGCCAATGAGCACCAGCGCGCTGGCCGCCTTTTCACGCAAGACGCCGTCCTTCAGGAGCATGACCAAATCAGGAATAACTCGCGCATCACGAAAATGCCCCAGTGCGGTCGCGGCGGCTTCCTTGATGAACGCGTCCTCACTCACGATACACCCCGGAGTCGGGGTTCCCGCTTGCGGGATCCCCTTTCCCTTCAATGCATTCAGCACCGCCGGCAGGGCGCGGGGATCGCCGATCATGCCAAGTGAAGCGATAGCATGGCGTTTCACCGCTCCGTCCTTCATCGCCTCCAAGAGCGCATCAATAGCAAGAGGATCTCCAATCATGCCCAGCGCGATGGTCGCATCTTCCCGAACTGCCCGGTCAGGGTCCTTCAACATCGCAATGAGGGCATTCACGACCTTTGGTTCCCGCACCCAGCTTCGCCCGATCTGGTAGTCCGTGGTCATTCCTCCGAGAGCACGAGCCGCATGACACCGGACGACGAAGTCTTTGTCTTTGAAGCACTCGATCAAGGGATCGACTGAAGGCTGACCGATATAGACCAAGGCCGTCCCAGCGGTCTCCCGCACGGTTTTTGATGAATCTCGGAACAGCTTCAGCAAGGCCGGCACGGCTTTCGGATCGCCGATTTTTCCCAAGGCTTCGGCGGCGGCACTCTTTACCGCACCATCACGATCGCGACCGGCAAACATCAAGGCGTCCACCGCTCGGGCATCTTTGATGTCGCCGCAAGCTTTGGCGGCGTGTTCGCGAACCCGCCAGCGCTCATCCTTCAAGGCCGTAATCAGTCGTTCGACGACCCCCGTTCCCATTTGGGCGGCCGCAACGACGGCTTCGTTGCGGACCTCCATGATCGGGTCATTGAACAAGCCGATCAATGCCTCGATTGCTTTCGGACCGCCGATCTTCGCCACACCCCAGCCCGCATGGGTTCGCACGGACCAATAGTCATCTCCGCACGCGCTGACGAGGGCGTCGAACGTTTTGGGATCGGCCCGCTCGGCCAGCGCCTTGGCCGCCTCTTCGCGGGTGGCATCGTCTACGTCTTCGAGCGCCTCCAGCAGATCATCGAGGGCTTGTGCCATAATTCACCTCGGTCCTTCCTGGTAATAATTGTCCCGCTTCCCCCCATGCGGATAGGTTCGACTGCAGCGCACCGTCAGGGTATGCGTACCCCGCCCTTCGACGCATTGATCGAGCGTTTTCGGAAACTCTACCGCCCCTTCGAGGGACACAGAGAAAGGGAAGTCGAACGTAAACGTTCCGAACTTGTATTGTCCCGGTTTCAATTTCAGTTCTTTCCGTTCGGTCGTCCGGAAGGCATCGGAGCTTTCCGGATCCATGGTCATGATCATCGGCGTGATTCCCGGAACTTGCCACCAGGTCGGAGGAATCAACGCGGTCGCGTCAAACGTAATGACATGCTCGCGTGTGTAGGCAGGCGGTGGCGCTGCATGAATCCAACTCCCGGCCAGTGACAGGCAGATTGCCACTCCGACAGGCATCCAGGTGCGGAACCGGTACCCCATCTTCCTAACAGTGACGAAAGACATACAGACAGTCAGGGATGTTTCGATGAGATCGCATTGGATGAAGCGGTCTTAAAAATTTCTTCGATCGCATGACTGTCCCATTCGGTATGCGTCTCCAACCCGAGCGCTCGCATGACCGTCGCTCCCGTATCGAGGAACGAAACGGATTGGGCAATCGCATGCCCTTTTTTGATCCCGACACCCGACGCAATCCAGGGCACGCGGCGGGCCTCGGTGGCGTGATTCGCCGATGCTTCGCTGCCCGAAATGCCAGGCTCGCCGACGCTGCTGAGAGACGTCACAAATATGGTCGTGCGTTTCAGGAGATTCAATTCCCGGTAGAGATCCAGAACCGTACCCATCGCTTTGTCCACCGTTTTCAACGCATCGCGATATTCAGCTGATTTCCAGCCTTGCGCCTCCCCTGCTCGACCCGGAGCGGGCAAATGCACCACGAGAAAGTGCGGAAGCGCCAAAATCGCATGCCCATAGCCGTGCCCGCTGGAGGCCTTTTTGAAATAGTCCCGCACATAGCTGATCAACTTGCCGGTATTACATTCCGGCCGGAGCGGGCCGCACATCTGATAATCGGTATAGGGCTCCGGTTTGGCCAGTTGGTAGAGCGATTCATCCATGAAAAAGATGGCACTGTCCCGACCGCCGCTGAGATCGAGATAATCAAAAACGGTGGGAGCGCGTGGATATCCCCGACTGAACTCGAAC
>DAISKX010000175.1:0-7186 GCA_036820725.1 Nitrospiraceae bacterium | reverse complement strand
ATCGGGGAAGCCCGTCAGGACTACCACAGGAACATGGGGGAACTGATTGCGAAGATAGGCGACGGTGAAGAGGCCATCGATCCTCGGCATGCGGATGTCGCACACGACGACATCCACCGTGAGACGGTTCTCCCCCCTATTGATGGCCTCGATGGCGGTTTCTCCGCTGTCCGCCTCCAGCACGTCATAGTCGGCCTTTTCGAGAGTCAGCCGGACTGCGCTCCTGACGGTGGGTTCGTCGTCTACGACCAGCACCCGGCCATTGCCGGTTCGTGCGCCACGGAATAAATCTGATCAGTACTCCATCATGGCGTTCTCCTTCTCGTGGAAAACCCGTCCTGTTTTGCTCCGATGACACCAGCCGAGCAGCAGAGATAGGGGTGAACCACTAGGGCCAGAGGTTCCTGAGGAACACTATGGCTGCGCCCCCGCTCAGCACCACGAAGATGACCATGATGATATTCATAAAGTTCATTGCAAGATCGCCTATCAGGTTGTTGTCGATTCTGTGAGATATCCTTCGCAACACCTGTACCAATGCACCTTGATGACAAGGCCTCAGTGGGACACAGACCATGACGATTGATTTTCAAGGCCTTCCACACCTGTTCGCATGGTAGGCTTCCACATTCGCTGCTGAATTGAAGCGCGAAAGGTATCGAAACGGATACCATGCGTATGCGATTCGCTATGTAGGCACACTGTCCGCGAGCCAGCCTCGGTCGATGGCGTCAGGAAGGAAGGACCTGGGCGTCAGGTATGCTCACGCAAACACGTGTTACGAGGCACGGAGAGAAGGACACATTGAATAGCGCGATACACAATGTGCGGTAAACACCTCTGCAGTCCCATCAGTGATCTCGCAGGACTTAAACCGCAGCGCAAGTAGGTGATCGACTCTGTCGGATCTAGAAATGCTTTTTGTCGGCCATTGGACGAAGAAGGATGAGGTGACTTCTCTCGGGAGTCGCCTACCAATATACGCCATGGCTCCGCGACGCGGCTAGCGGACATGTTGGCCCAAGAATTCTAAGGCCTCGTCGAGTTTCTCAGCTAGAAAGACGATATCATCAACGTCGGTCGATAATGACCAGGAGACACGGAGCATCTGTGGTAACTCACGATAGCCTATCGGCTTGACGGCAATATCATATCGGCCAGACAAGTATTCTGCTATTTGAGTCGTATCGATCTGTGCACTGTTAATCCTAAACGACAAGATCCCCGGTGCATGAGACCCATCCCACTCTACTATTTGCACGTCACGCATGTTCCTCAAACGTTCCCTGAACAGTATTCGTAGACCGGCAAGATTGGCCATGGATGGCAATTCCTGCTGTCTTATTTCACATGCCTTAGCAAATCCGGAGATGAGACCTATATTCTGAGTGCCGAGATCAAAATATTCATGTGCGCTTCTTCTCTCTAAAAGATCGGATTCGCGACCCACATGTCCTGCCTTGAAGTGTTTCGTAACCAGTAGAGCACCGGTGCCCATGGGACCCGTACACCATTTATGACCTGAGAAAAAATAGAAATCGACATCCAGGGTTCCAAGATCCACGGGAACGTGTCCAACGGCCTGCGCGCCATCTATCGCCAGAATAACATGCCACCTTCTGGCTATTTCGCATACCTGCCGTAAAGGGAACGTTCTCCCGTCGGTGTGAGCTACGTGGCTCAGTGTAATCAACCTGGTCCTTCTTTCTTTACAGACATCGTCCAGCTGGGTTAGAAATCTTCCTTCACAACTAGCGGGGATTACGATCAACTCTATGCCTCGCTGCTTCAGGCTGTGGAGAGCCACCAATGTTGACGGATGCTCCTGGTCTGACGTGATGACGGCATCCCCTCGGTGGAATTCAAGCGCAGACAGAGCGATTCTGTAGGCGGTTGTGGCATTGGGAACGAACACGAGAGAATTGTCTCCGTTGCCAAGTGTCACGTGAAGTAACTGAGCAACCTTTTTTCTGCAATCATCTGCTTGTTTACGATACCAGGCGATGCCAGACTCAGAGAATAACTGTGTGCCGAATTGGTCGGAGACCACCTGCATCGCTTCGATGGCCTCGGCGCGTGTAGGACTTAAACCGGCATAATTGAAATAGCGCATGGGCATCGAACTCCTCGAAAGCATTCTTACACGCTGCATACTGAGAAGAAAGCGAGAAGAAAGCTCCAGTAACGGGAAGGAGGCTCTCATGTTAAAAGCCATCTGGAATGGGATGACATTAGCCGAAAGCAATGAGGGGCAAGTCGTCGAGGGGAATAACTATTTCCCGCCCCAGTCACTCAAACAGCAGTACTTCAAACCAAGCACGACGCATACGACGTGTGATTGGAAAGGAGAGGCGAGCTATTACGACGTTGTGGTGGACGGGAAGGTCAATAAGGACGCGGCTTGGTATTATCCGTCACCCAAAGAGGCGGCCAAAGACATTACAGGATACGTGGCCTTTTGGAAGGGAGTACAAGTCGATGATCGATAAGATGGCTGGTTCTACCGATGTAAGAGATGCTCTTGGCCGAGCTCGTGCACGCAGCGATGCCTTGTTCGGCCTGGTTCGGCCTGAAGCCTTCTATGACCGGCCGGTCCCTGAGCGCCACCGGATAATATTCTATTTGGGTCATCTCGAGGCGTTTGACTGGAATCTCATGAGCCAAGCGGCAGCGGTTCCGTCATTCCATCCGGAATTGGACCAACTCTTTGCGTTCGGGATTGATCCGGAGCCAGGGCAATTACCACAGGACAAGCGCTCGGATTGGCCCAAGATAGAAGAGATCCAACAATATAATGTGCGCGTGCGACGAGCCGTCGATGACCTGTTGATCGACGCACCAGAGCAGATTGTTTCTGTGGCGCTGGAGCACCGGTTGATGCACGCAGAGACCTTCACCTATCTTCTCCATGATCTGCCGCTCATGCACAAAACCATTCCGCCGATCGCGCCACATCCATCGGATCCGACTCCTATTCGAAAGATCATTGAAATTCCCGCCGGGACAGTGACGTTAGGCCAACGACGCGAACCTCCCGATGACCGATATCAATTTGGATGGGACAACGAATTCGATGGCCACGAGGTCTTTGTCTCTGCGTTTGCCATGAGTAAGTACAAGATCACGAATGGAGAATATCTCGACTTCGTTCGCGCCGGTGCCAAGCCGCCGCACTTCTGGACGTGGCACGAGGGCCAGTGGTGCTGGCGAGGCATATCGGGAGAGGTGCCGTTGCCATTGGATTGGCCGGTCTATGTCACCCATGAGGAGGCCTGCTCCTTTGCAGCCTGGGCGGGGAAGAGATTGCCCACCGAAGCGGAATTTCATCGGGCAGCGTACGGGACGCTGAGCGGTGAAAAAGAACGATCCTATCCATGGGACGATGACCAGCCGGATCCCCGACGGGGAAACTTCAACGGGAATCGATGGGATCCGCTTCCCGTGACCGCAACCCCACTTGGAGACAGCGCATTCGGAATCTCCCAACTGGTCGGCAACGGATGGGAGTGGACTTCAACGGTCTTCCAGCCTTTCCCCGGATTTCAGCCCCTCTCGTTTTATCCCGGATACTCGGCTCGCTTCTTTGATGGCGAACATTATGTCCTCAAAGGAGCCTCCTCGCGGACGGACGCCAGTTTGCTGCGCCGATCGTTTCGCAACTGGTTCCGGCCCAACTACCCGTATGTCTATGCCGGATTTCGTTGTGTGGAGAACTAACATGATGCTCTCACAGACGGTACAGACCGACGCTCTCCGACAGTTCGCCGTCGCAGTGAGCGACAGCCTCAGGAAAGTTGGCCAACGCGAATTGCCTTCGATGTACCTGTACGATGAGCTGGGAACGGCGCTGTTTGAAGCGATCACCTTGCTACCCGAATATGGATTGACCCGTGCCGAAGAGCGCCTCCTCCGCCGCCATGCCGGAGCAATGCTCGAACATCTTCCGCCCCCCGTCGCAGTGGTCGAGCTGGGCAGCGGCAGCGGCCGAAAGACCCGCTGGATATTGGAAGCGCTCGCGGATCGAGAGCCGGTGGCCTATTTCCCCATCGACATTTCGGCGGCGGCCCTCATCAAGTGCCACCAAGAACTGGGACATCTCGGCGCAATCAGCATGGTCGGGCTGGAGAAATCGTACCTGGAAGGGCTACAGGAAGTAGCGACCCGCCGCCGGCCGGATCAGACACTCCTGGTATTGTTCCTGGGAAGCACCATCGGCAATTTTGATCCGCCGGCAGCGGAGAAGTTTCTGCGCGACATCCGCCGGCATTTGAGACCCGGCGACGCCCTGCTACTGGGGACTGACGTGGAGAAATCGGTCGATGACATGCTGCTAGCCTACAATGACCCGACTGGAGTGACCGCCGCCTTCAACCTGAATCTACTCGCCCGGATCAATCGCGAACTCGGGGGAAACTTTCTCCTCCCCAACTTCGAACACGACGTGCGATATCAGAAAATGGACCGTCGGATCGAAATGCATCTCCGCTCGACACGGAACCAAACCGTGTCGATTCTGGCCGCGGACTTCACCTGTATCCTCAGAAAAGGGGAAACGATCTGGACGGAGGCCTGCCACAAATTCCGTATCGAGGAAATTCCTGGTATCGCTCGTCGTACGGGCTTCCTGTGTGAAGCGCAATGGATCGATCCCGAATGGGCGTTTGCCGAGAACCTTTTGATGGCCGATTAGCGAAGCAGACCGGCTTCCCGTAAGAACTGCTCCGCCACTGCCCGCACCGGACGATGTTCGCCGTCCACCTGATAGTTCAACGTGCGCATGGTGCGGTCGGTGAACAGGCCGGCCAGTTCGATGAGAGCTTGCCGCAAGGGAGGGTTGTCCTTCAAACTTTCGGTACGCACGACCAAGACACAGTCGTACGGAGGGAAATAACGCTTGTCATCCTGGAGAACCAGCACATCCAGAACTGATAACTGGCCATCGGTGGCATTGGCGGCAACCATACTGACTTGTCGTTGTTCGAGTGCCTTGTACAGCAATCCGAGGTCCATGGTCTTAGGCGATCCTTGGATGGAAAGTTGATAGGTTTTCAATAACCCGGCCAGTCCATCAGACCGCTGCTGGAATTCATACCCCATCCCGAGGTTCCAACCTGGAGAATACCGCGCCGCATCGCTCAAGGTTGCAATCTTGCTTTTCCGGGCATCTTCTCCACGGATCACCATCGCGAACGTATTATTGAAGCCCAACGGGTCCATCCATTCCACGCCGAAGCGCGTCTGATATTCGGCTCGAATAAGGACCATTGCAGCAGCCGGATCATGGGCAGGCGGTAACTTTAGAACGGTCGTCAGCGCGGTCCCCGTGTACTCAGGATAGAGGTCGATATCACCGTTCACGAGCGCCTGGTGCGCCAACAGGGTCCCGCCCAGATTCAGTTGGCGATCAACGTACCGGCCAAGCCGATGTTCCAGATGCTGCGCCACGATCTCGCCGAGGATCACTTGCTCGGTGAAATTTTTCGAGCCGACCGTGATCGGACGTTCCTTGGTACAGCCGACGATTCCACCTGCCCACAGGCCGACGATCACACAGGCGACAATCTGTGTTCGATCCATTCGAGTCCTCGATCGGCTGCCAACGCGATCAATGCAGCCGGAACGGCGCCGGCCAGGAGCAGCGTCGTATCGACGGATGCCAGGCCGCGAAAAATAAAGACACCGAGCCCACCCCCACCGATGGCCGCCGCAATCGTTGCCGTCCCGATCGTCGTCACGGTCGAGATCCGCAGGCCGGCCAGAATCGTCCTGGTCGCCAGCGGGAGTTCGACCTCCCAGAGAAGCTGCCGTCCCGTCATGCCCATGGCGATCGCCGACTCACACACGGCTGGGTCCACGGCGAGAATGCCGGTCAGAGTATTCCGCAGAATCGGCAAGAGCGCGTACAGCACCAGCGCGACAATCGCCGTATGCTTGCCGATCCCGCCCAGGAAGGGAAGAGGAATGAGAAACCCGAAGAGCGCCAGGCTCGGCACGGTTTGCATGACATTCGCAAATCCCAGCACCCATCGTTGAAGGACGATGCGTCGGGTGAGCAGAATGCCCGCCGGAATGGCAAGCGCCGCGGCAATCGCCATGGAGAGGCCCACCAGGAACAGGTGTTCGAGCGTCAACTCAACAACGTTCCGCGCCAGCTCGGAAGACATCAGATCCTCCCCTTCCACTTCTCCTCGAGGCACGTGTGAAAGGCCTGCACTTCCCGATCGTGGGCATCGAGAAACTCGGAGCGTCCACCCAGAAAGACCAACCGGCCATTGTGAAGAACCCCGATGCGGGTGCCGAGCAACAGGGCTTCCCGGACGTCATGGGTGACGAGCAGAGCCGTCTTGTTCAGCCTATCGCGGAGCTCGAGGAACTGCTGCTGCAATTCCACACGGGTCACCGGATCAAGCGCACCGAAGGGCTCGTCCAACAGCAACAATGGTGGATCAGCCGCGAGCGCACGGGCGACACCCACCCGCTGGCGTTGACCGCCGGACAGTTCACGGGGATAGCGCGCGGCGAACTGCATCGGAGGAAGCCCGACCTGAGTCAGCAAATGCCGCACCCGGATGTCGATGTCGTGGGACTGCCACCCTTCCAGCCGCGGGACCAGTCCGACATTGGCCTCCACAGTGAAATGCGGAAAGAGGCCCGCATCCTGGATCACATACCCAATCCGACGCCTCAGCCGGATCAAGTCCCAGGCTGTCGTGGGTGTACCCTCGATCAAGACGTCACCGGCGCTCGGCAGGAGCAAGCCATTCACCATTTTCAAGGCGGTGGTCTTGCCCGACCCACTGCGACCCAGGAGCACCAGAGTTTCTCCGGGTTCAACATCGAAACTGAGATCGTAGAGAATATCTTTCCGACCGATGCGAGCCGAAACCTGTCGGAAGGAGACAAGAGGACTCATGAGCTCATGGTTAATCTACTCTTTCGATTCCGCTCTTTCCACTCATTCACCGGTAGAGGCTACCTTTCCGCTCCAGCTTTCTGACCACGTGTTCATAGAAGGGCACCCGCGTGCGATGGATGAGAACTTCTGCGCTTGCAAGATGGCACGGCTCGCCAGATCGGCACCGGAAATGCCGGTCGGGAAGCCTAGATAATTCTCGATCTTGGACGAGGTACCGGCCTGCCCGCCCGGAGCGGCCGCATCGACGACGACGGTGGCCAGCCCCTCCGA
>DAISKX010000174.1:0-7210 GCA_036820725.1 Nitrospiraceae bacterium | reverse complement strand
GACACCGCTCCTGATGCACCGAGTATCGCTGAATGACATCAAAGAGGGATATAGAATCTTTGGAGATCGCCTTGAGAACGTCCTCAAAGTAGCCGTACGACAGGAGTGAACGTATGAAAATTCTATCGGCTCATGATGGCTCACAATACGGAAAGTGGGCGATGGGATGGCTGGGACGGCTTCCCTTGGCTGTTCTGTCCGACATCACTGTCCTTCACGTGGTGGATCTTGCTTCGGTCCGGGCGCCTTTCGTGGTGCAACCAGTCGTGGTCGGCAATGAACTTTTTATCAGGGAAGAGATCGATCGCCTCGAGAAACGTGCAAATGAAACAGTCGCTGAGGCCAAGCAGTCCCTGGCAGCGATGAAGCTCGAGGGGAAGGTCGTGAAAGAACACGGTGCGATAGGAAACACGATCCTGCAGAAAGCACCGAAGCGGGACGGGATGATCGTGCTAGGCAATCGGGGTTTGGGGGCCCTCGACCGGCTTATGTTGGGCAGTGTGTCGATGCAGGTGGCCCTCCACGCCCCCTGTCCCGTGCTGATTGTGAAGGAACGCCCTCGACCGATCCAGCGGATCCTGTTTGCAACGGACGGGTCGAAGACCAGCGGAAGGGTACTTCGGTTCCTCACCACACATATGCTGCCCATACTCAAGGGTCGCCATGGCAAGAGTCCGATCGAAGTTGTGGTGGCACACGCGATGCCATTACCGAATCACTCCGAACTGAAGGAATCCGGAAGCCGCCTCGTACACGGGAGCGCGGAGAAACTCATCGCAGCCGGTTATCGAGTGGTCGAAGTCGTTGGGTTGGGGAAGCCGGCCGACACAATTCTCAAGATCGCAGCGAAGACAAAGCCCGATGTGGTCGTGACGGGTGCCAAGGGCTTGGGAGCGATCGCGCGTTTCTTCCTCGGTAGTGTGTCCTACCAGTTGGCCCAGCATACGACCTGCTCGGTGCTCATCGTACGCTGACGCACTGCGACATCCTATCCAGTGGCGAGGCACTGGGTATCCTTCTCCTGCCGAATAGAAATATTGGCGGAAGGTCATGTCACTAAGCACAGCGGACATTGTTACTTTCCTTACCGCGTTCTCTGCCAGCTTGTTTACTGGTGCCGCTCTGTACGTCAGCTTGGTGGAGCATCCAGCCAGAATGGATTGCGGTACGGAAATAGCCGTTAGGATTTTCTCCCCCGAGCTACCGGAGAGCAGCAGTCATGCAGGCGCTGCTGGCACTGTTGACGTTCTTCTTCTCGATCATGGCCTGGCTTGCGACAGGAACAGCATGGTGGCTTGTAGGCGGATTTTTGATGGTCGCAGTAGTGCCATTTACCCTCTTGGTGATCATGCCGACGAACAAGGCGCTGATGGCCCTCTCACTCGAAAAGACGCGGGTGGATGCAGAACCCCTCCTAAGAAGATGGGGCCGCCTTCATGCCATACGGACACTTCTGAGTCTCCTTTCACTTCTGGTGTTTCTTCTTATCCTTGTCCTTAACCCGCACAATTCATGAACGCTTCTGCTGCAACCGGGGAGAACCATCGGCAGAAGCCGCGAGTAGCTAAGGTGTCTTACTCTCGCGCCGGACCAATCGTAGGACGCTTGGCCTCGCCGCGTTCGTCATCCGCTGCCGTCGTCGCGAGTACATAGATATCGCTGCCTCCTCCCCGTTACCCGCCGCGATGAAAGGAACACAAGGTGCGGGGCAAGGCGTGCTAAAGTGTGCCATGTCAATCATGCCGTTCGTTTCCTGTCCCGTTACCGGGGGCGCGTTCATAGGTCGCCAAGGGCTCGTCCAGAACCTGCGCGGTCGCATCTCGAGGGGCGAATCCCTGGCTGTGATCGGCGGGCCGAAGCTGGGAAAAACCTCACTGGTTCGCACGGCCTTGGAGGGACTATCGGACCGCAGGGTAATCGAGCTGGACCTTAGTACATCTCCTCGGCTCGATGCGACTCCCGGCGCGATCCTTGTACTGGAGAATCTCGACAGTCTCCCCGATACGGCGATTGAGCCACTGCTCGCGGGCATGTCGACGGTGGCAGCAGCAAGCATTGTGGTGACTGGTGGCCGCCGACTGCGCACTCTGCTGGGTCGCTCCGGGACATTGGCCGGACTGCGCGTTCGCCCGTACCCCCTCTCCTTGCTGCTCGATGGGGAGATGCGACAACTGATCGGCCGGGACAGAACTGGTTCTCTGACCGCGTGGACCGGGAACCATCCCTATCTGACCAAGCTTTTTCTCCACTATGGAGACGATACCCTGTCGGCAGGTCGTTGCCAATGGGAGCCATTCGTGCAACAGCTGGTTGCCGAAATAGGAGACGGTCCCGAACGGCAGTTGCTGAGCTACCTGATCGAATGTGGGAAGCCGGTGAACCCCGCCTTGGCCGGGTCCGATACCGGAATCCGGGACATCAAAGCCGTTGCAGATACGCTCGTCTACCTGGGTGGCATCAGCCGCTGTATTCGAAACGAAGAAGCCACGCTCTTCGCCGGTTGTCGGCTACTCAACGAGTTCATCAGCGGTAGCAGCCCGAGGCTCAGAGCCTGACAGCTTGTGACCATGTGACCGGGGAACGTCCCTCTTCGCAGTCCGGCGTTTCGGGGCTGGATCCCTGATCTTCTGTAGGATCAAGTCCAATACCGCCGATCTTCAATTCGTCCCCGGCATCCATACCTTCCAATGCATGAAGCAGCGCTCGTCTTTCCTTGCTGAAGGGATTCGTTCAGGGCCTACCGCGACACCGTTTAATCCCGTTGCGCCGGAGAACGCCATAAAACCTGACCGAGGCGGGAACAGGGTGGCAGGGACTGTTGAGAAAGAAGCTGAGCACAGTCAATTCGAGTCAATTTGTTTACACGTGCAATGGAGGTTGCTTGACTGTGGCGCTGCGCGCCAGTTATGTTCAGACATATTATCCGTAAAGAAACCTGCCAGAAGAGCCCCCTCTACCTAGGCCTGCCAAACCCGTAGTCACTAGCCGTCCAGGAGGTTCTAGTACGTTCGAGCCTTAGGGTTCGAACAGCGTCGTTCGTGTCCGAGTAGGGAGGCGAACCATGGAGAGGTCATTGCCAAGTTGCCAGGGATGTTTTGATATCAAAGGAGAGTGTGCTCCCACCTACGGGCGCGCACAAGAAAGGAGTGACCGTGCTGATACGACGAAGCTCTAAGGAATTGTTGGGGAGGATTGGAACGGTGACTGCCGTGCTGGTAGCGATACTCGTCGCCGGTTGCATGCATCATCCCGCTGGAGTTGCGCCCTCGACAAAGCCTCTCGTCCCTGGAGGTTACACGGTCCTCGAAAAGGTGCGCGGGCACGACTGTGCCTACTACCTGCTCGGTATCCTGCAGGTCACTGGCAGCAACGAGACCCGGAACGCAGTCGCCGACGCACTCGAAAACACACTCGACAAAAATAAGATTGCCGATGCGCTTGTCGAAGTCACCGTCGACGGATATTTTCAGTACTTCATCCTCTTCTCGCGCTCCTGCACACAAGTGTATGGCACGGCCGTGCAGATGAAGTAACGGGGGAAGCGCGGATCCAGCTATTGGTGTTAATCGAGGCATCGTCAACAGACGAGCCACGATAGACGAGCCACGATCACAAACCTCAACCCACCGACTCATGGGTGCTCTCCCAGGAAAACGGTTCTGATCATTCACTAGTAGACTGTTGAAAAACGATTGGGAGGCCCCTGAAAAGCAATCGCCCGATTGTGTTGGATCACGATGAAAAACCCCCAGGGTGTTCAAAATGGCCGTCGGCTTCACCCGCCCGTTTACACGCGCCTGTTCCCCGGGCGCGGCCGCAGCCAGGTCCGCGGCGCGAAGAATAATGAGCGTCATGTTTGCGGACGCCGGCGAGCCGGTGAGCACCCAGTGTCTTAAAAAGCTGGCGGACTTTCTCAACATCCTGCTAGTTCACTGTTCTGCCCATGATTTATCTGGGGAGGTACATGAGTCGAATGCATGATGACGTGAGCCTTAGTGCGAACGGTATGTCTCACATAAATTGGTTCCGTCGTCTTCTCTGTAAAGTTCTTCTTCTGTTACTTAGTATCCGTCCTTAGCATCCCGCTCGATGAATGCGCGGGGCGCTTAAGTGCTGACAGTTGGAGCCAAGGTTTTCTCGCTCAAGCGCGATTACGTGTTCTATAACTGGGCCGGAAATCGAATGGATGCATAAGATCCTGCTCGTGTTTTATTCCCTGATGAAAGCAGGACATAAAAAGTTTTCGATTCCACGATCGTCGTCATGCATTGATACAAGACCGGTGTAGGGCAGTATCGATCACTGCACCCTACAAGAACTCGGGCAATGGAAGACGATGTCAAGGTGATGTGGGTACGCCCGTCGTTCTCTGGCTTCAACGGCACACGATTCTCTTCAACATCATGCATGGAAGCGAGAATCTCGACGATTTACGCCCAGGAAGGAAAGCGAGTATCCCGATCGATTCTGGCTTTCGCGCGGCAGAGGGCATCCGATTGGGCTTCCTGAGAGGAATTGAAGAAGCTCACTGAACCTTCTTTATACACGTCCATTCGGTGGTTCTTGAAGGTCTTTACGATAAAGGGACAATCCCATTGACCGTTCTGTTGCTGACTGGGAAGCAGATCTATGATGCGATCTTTGTAGCGATGTTCTGTCACGTAAGTCCCCCTCACCTGAAAGGCAATGCATTGAACGGAGTATACCACTACGAGGTCCATTTTAATCGGAAGGAATCGTCGAAAAGTTTGGTAGGCCCTAAGGAGTGAGCACGGTTCACCGGGCCCTCAGTCCATATCTGGAGTATGGAACACCATGACGCCAATGCTTGCGAAACGGATTGGGTGATGGGACTCCGCGGTAACGAGAGGACAGATGGGCAGGTGGCATCTCCTCGTCTGCCCTTGCTGATCTGAGGCAGTCAGAAAGGATTCATGGGAATGACGCCCATCTGCTGCAAAATGAAAAGAGTCAATATACAGAGGGCCAGAATTATACTTCCCATCGCAAACCGTCTGAGCCCCCCATCCTTTGAGCTGCCATCAAGTGTGGTGAACATGCGATACCTCCTGTGTCCTTGTACCTCTAGGAGTGTGCTCTGGCAAGAAACATATGGTTTTGAGCAGTATGATTGACGCTTGCCGTCCGTGCCTGCGTTATTTTTACGGGCGATGGTAACTTGTTCTGTATTTTGCTGAAAAACGAATTTTAAGCGGCGGAATTTACAGACAGATGTATCGTATAGCATGAAACAGACATTCATTCTTGACCAATCAGATGATGAGGATGATCTCTTGAAAAGTACCAATAGAACTGAGTCGTCAAATGGATGAATCCCCAGTGCAGGCGCGTGATCGTGACACGATTGGCCCATCGCTGAGCGGAATGATCTCAACACGCCTAACCACCGAAGGCTCGAGAAAGATGACCCGTGCGACGATCGTTCAACTAATCATCGTGGCAATCATTTCCATCGCTGTCTTCCTCGGAGTGACTGCATACAATGAAAAAACGCACGCTTGGATTGTCCTGGATTTCAAGACAACGCGTGGTCATCTCACTCAAATGGCATTTAGCAACCCCGACACCCTCAACGAAGACGAGTGCAGAGAATCATTACCCAAAGCATTGGAATTCCTTATTAGCACCGCGATTCAACAAACACCGTCGCTGCGACGTGCAACCGTCATCGGTGCCCGTTGTATGATGTCGGTCAATGACCCAATCAAGAGATCAGGCAGGTCGAAATCCTAGATGGTTATGAGGAAGTCGAAGATGTTCGGGACGCAAGCGGGCGACATCGCCTTGAGAAAGCTGAGGTCGCGAGGCATTCAGCTTCAGCTCATTGAGAAACAGGCAAGGAACGGTCGTGAGGAAAGGATTTAAGCAGTACTTACCTCCACAACCGGCATTTGCCGAGTTGTGGTAGTTGAGTGGTAGGTTCTCCTCTCAGGTTGCTCAGCGTACTATCCTCCCGGTAGGCCATCCCCCGCCCAATGCAATTGAGTAGCGTCTTGGGACGTCAATTCTCTTTATTCAACACTTCGTTTGAAGATCAGCGGCTGCTCTAGGAACCACATTTCGTACAGAGGAATGGTCATCATGACCAAAAAGCTGGTGGTCATGAGTATATCTCCTGTCAGCATCGTGATGACGAACACCAGTAATGAGCCAAGGGGACAGCAGATCCAGATCCAGCGCGACTCTCCACAGAATGAGGCCCACGTTGTGGCGGCTTTAGTCGTATTGCTCGCATCTGTTAGGTATAACACGTGCACCAGAATCATAAACACGACGGGCATCGTAAACAGATGAAAATGGATCACCTCGGCCAGTTCTTGAAACGACATCGGCTCGCCGTATGTGGCATCCGAGCCACGATAATGATCAGCGATACCTTGTGGGCTGAGTCCTGCCATGCTATGGGCCCAAAAGAAAGAGAATATAAGGCCGACAAGCATCAAAAATACACAAAACGTGTATAGCAGCCTGATGTGTCGACGGGTATCTCGGAGACGAAATCGACTGTTGAAATTGCGCATTCTAAAAGGTCGGGCTTCTTGCGTCAGTTGCCGAAGACTGTCCCCCAGAAGCCTTTTCCGCACGCCGGGCATCTCTTGTATCGCTACCCAGGCCGTTGGGCTCGAGATAGCATCGACCAATACCATTGTTGCTGATTCTGGTCCAGGCAGACTCACCGATGACCCTTCAGACGGCTCGATGACTGGAACACATTGTGCCGATTGTTTCGTCCTGTTAAAACACCTCATCAGACTGTCCCCCAATTTGAGCTCGGGCCATTTTCACATGCCCACATGTGTTGAAGTATTATGCCGTCCTCCTCTGATGCTCCTATGTCATTAATACTTTTCAAGTCTGAGTCCTTCATGCTACGGTTTTCTCATTCATCCCAATAAGAGGGAATATGGCTGTTTTACTCGTCGATGACTCACCTGATGATCTGAGGCTCGTCGAATTCTACCTGAAGTCCGCCGGTTATGAAGTCGTCACGGCCAACTCGGCGGAGGGTGCGTTACGATACCTCGCAGGGTTAAGTGAAGGAAAGCCCGGGACTCCAATCGACTTGATCTTGCTCGATGTCAAGATGCCGGGTTTCGATGGCCTCGACGCCTGCATTCGGATCAAAGCCATGAAGCCATTTGAAGAGGTCCCCATCCTCATGGTCTCGGTTGATACGACGTCGGGGACC
>DAISKX010000173.1:0-7240 GCA_036820725.1 Nitrospiraceae bacterium | reverse complement strand
CTTGAAGCCGACCGGCACTTCGATGAGCCTGCGCCGGAGCTTGACGGCCACCCGGTCGATGATGCTGCTGCTCACGACGGTCTTGCCCACAGCGGCATCCGGCCTCCATCCGGTTCGATGTGCAAACAGATACGCAATCGCTGCAGCCAGAAAGTGATTTGGGCTCATCAGTCCGCCGCCACGAGTGACGATACCATGACGGTCCGTATCGGTGTCATTCCCGAAGGCCAGGTCGAAGCGGTCTTTCAGCGCGATGAGGGAGGCCATCGCGTAGGGCGAGGAGCAATCCATGCGAATTTTGCCGTCCCAGTCGAGAGACATGAAGCGGAACGTCGGATCGACCACAGGATTGACAACATCTAAATCCAAACCGTAACGGTCGGCGATAGGCTTCCAGTAGGCGATGGCCGAGCCGCCGAGCGGATCGACGCCGATGTGGAGTCCGGCCTGCTTGATACGCTCAAGATCGACTACGGTGCTCAGATCGGCCACATAATTCCCAATGTAATCACGGCGCTGAGTCGTGGACACCTTGAGCGCCTGCTCATACGGTACCCGCGTCACGCCGATCAGCTTTCGGGCGATCAGTTCGTTCGCCCGTTCTTCGATGGTTTTGGTCGTCTGCGTATCCGCAGGACCACCGTGAGGAGGATTGTATTTCAGTCCCCCATCTTCGGGCGGATTATGTGAGGGAGTGATAACAATCCCGTCCGCCAAGGCCGACGTACGGTTCCGATTAAAGGTGAGAATCGCGTGAGAAATGACGGGAGTGGGCGTGTATCCATCTGTCTGATCAATCTGTGCATGTACCCCGTTGCCGGCGAGCACTTCAAGGGTCGATCGGAATGCGGGGGCGGACAGCGCATGCGTGTCTTTCCCAAGAAACAGCGGTCCCTCGATTCCCTCCCTCCGACGATAGTCACAGATCGCCTGGGTAATGGCCAGAATATGCGCTTCATTGAACGATCCGCGGAGAGCGGATCCACGATGACCGCTTGTCCCGAAGCTGACACGCTGTTGAGGATCGGCTGCATCGGGTGTTGTGGCACTGTATGCGTGACAGAGTCGCTCGACATCAATCAGTTGATCCGGTGACACCTTCTGTCCGGCCCGTGGATGAATGCTCATGACGGTCTCCTGAATGATGCCATCCTCTACGCCTTCGATGTGGAGTTCAAGGGGCAATATATCGAGTCGGCTGTTCACCTATCTGCCTAACCAACTGTGGATTGCTTGCACGGTCGTTTCCGGCGGTGTTATGATTCATTACATTGTTGTCGCGAGGAGTTGATCATGGCCAATATCACGTTGCTGTATTCTCCGTCATGTGGCGCCTGTCCGTCGGCCAAGAGCCTGTGGAAAGAATTGCGCGTCAAGTATAGCTTTAGTTATCGCGAAGTCGATATTACCACCACGGATGGGGAGGATTTGGCGAACCGCCATTCCGTCCGTGCCGTTCCGGCTACGATTATCGATGGGCGTCTGACGTTCGTCGGGGTGCCCAGCCGGCAGAGCGCCGAGAAAGCGCTGCAGCTCAAAATGAAGCCGCAATCGGCCTAAGGAGTCGTCTCGTGAATGATCCAGAGGAACTTGATATCGAGCTTCCGATTTTACCCGTCATCGACAAGGGCCCCCCGCCGGAGTGCGGGATCTGCGGTGAACCGATGGCCTTCATCGACGGAGATTGGGCCTGTGTCGATTGTAACGGGGAGATTCTTGGCCCGGAAACCGGGTGACCCCGGAATGATGAATGCTGAATTATGAATGCTGAATGTAAGATGACCCTGCACGATTCAATTCAACATTCAAAATTCCAAATTCAGAATTCCTTCTCAGTCTAATGCTTCGTGTCGTC
The DNA here is from genome assembly GCA_036820725.1 of Nitrospiraceae bacterium. GTDB lineage: Bacteria > Nitrospirota > Nitrospiria > Nitrospirales > Nitrospiraceae > DASSBQ01. Next base: position 5,385 of record DAISKX010000173.1, on the reverse strand, counting down.
ACCGGCCCGTTTCATCCATCCCTCCAAGCTTCGCTCGTCAGCGATCTTCAGCAGCTCAAATCCCAAGACCCTGGGGCGCCGGTCGCGATCGTCGTCCCCTCCGACCATCTTCGTCGACACCTCAAACGTGTGCTGTGTCTTGATCATGGCTGTGCGCTGAGTGCGGTCTACATCTTCACATTCCATCAACTGGCATTGCATCTCTCGCAAGAGTATCAACAGCGGACGGGTGGATCCGGCAGGCGAGTTGAGCTTGTCTCGGATCTCTTCTTCGAACAGTTGTTGCAGCAGCTCGGCCATCGCAAGCTCCCATATAGAGAGGCGTTGTCGCTTACGTCGCTCCCGCGGGGTGTATGGGCTGCGCTGTGGGCGACGGTGCGCGATATCAAAAACGCAATGGTCGATCCGTCTGTGGTCATCCGTGCGGTGGAGGCTGCTGCAGTAGGTGAGCTTCAAGAGCATCTGGAGGCAGATGAGATCGGAAAGCTCAACGGATTGTTTACGTTATACGCGGCGTTGCAGGAGTCATCGAAGATCTTGGAAGTCGGATCGCCGGATGATCTGGCTTCAGCGGTTGCCGAGTTGGTCCCCTCGTCTGATTTTCTCCGCGGCCTGACGGCTCTCTATTACTATGGGTCCTATGACCTCACTCAGGTTCAATTGTCGCTTCTGGAAGCGCTGATCCGCCATGTCCCCGTTTCGCTGTACTTTCCGCTGGATAGCGGGCCGGAGTTTATCTTTGCCCAACGGTTCTTCGATCGGCATGTACAACTGTTGCGGGGGACCATGGATCCTCCGGCGCATGCCGTTGCGGAAGAAAAGCCCAAGGACCGGCGTCAGGCTCCTCTGACACGGATGCTGAATACGGCCGGCCAGGACGATGAGCTGATCTGTGTCTGTAAGGAGATTCTGTCGCTCGTCGAAACGAACGGGTACGCATTCCATGAGATCGGCGTGGTGGCTCGAAGTCTCATGGTCTATCAGGAGGGGCTCCGCCGGATCTTTGACCAGCATCGCATTCCCTTTGTCTCCAACAGCACGCTGCCTGTGTTACGGGAACCGGTTGCCAAGACGCTGCTCCAACTTGCGGAGATCCTGGCCGCTGGCTTCACACGATCTGCCGTTCTTGACCTGCTCAGTTCGCCTTACTATCGGTTGCGTCGAGAGGACACCGGTCATATTGAAGCACGTCCCGATCAGTGGCGGGTTGCCGCCCATGCTCTGGGTATTGTCAGGGAAGAACAGGATTGGCAGCGGCTTGCGCGAGTCGCGAAAGTCGATGCGTGGGGCTCGAACCCTGATGAAGAGGATGGTGGCGGTCGTGAGGAACCGGCTCTTCTATCGGTGGAAACGGCTCAGCTTCGGCTATTCTGGCGTGCCGTCTCAGGACTTTGCGACGATTGCCGGTCGCTGCCCTTGGAAGGAGCGTACGACGAGCTGACCGCTGCCTTTCTTTCTCTCGCCGCGCGACAGATGGAAATTCCCGGGCTTTCCCTTCCGTCCCTGGAGATCGACCCCGATACAACACAGGACGCGACCCATGATGCACTTGCTCAAGCATTCCTTCATATGTCTCAGCTTGGCCGGTTGGGCCAGTCGGTAGGGTGGGAGGAATGGACGACAACGTTCACACAGGTGCTTGAGCGCTCGACGTACGAGATCGCACCCTTCACCAATCGCGGCGTGCAGGTCTTGGATGCGATGGCTGCCCGAGGCATCGATTTTAGAGCCCTGTTCGTGATCGGTCTCAATGAGAAGGTGTTCCCGCGGTTTATTCACGAGGACGCCTTCCTGCGGGACCGACACCGGCGATTCCTCAGTCAAACATTAGGCTATAAACTTGATGAAAAACTTCAGGGTTATGACGAAGAAACACTTCTCTTTCGGCTTCTCGAACAGGCCGCGCAACAGCGGCTCTATCTGTCTTATCAACGTGCGGATACCGACGGGCGACCGCTTGCCGCGTCTGCCTTGCTCGACAGATCGCGCCATGGTCGGTCAGGCGAGATACCGGATGAAGTGGTGGTGCCTCGGCGATGGTCGGACCGCCTCGCCCTTCCGCAGTTTAGTCCCCTGTGGTTGACCAGGGAAGAACTGGCGACGGTCACCATCCTACAGACTCGTGACCCGGCTGAGGTACTCCTATCACGAGGGCAGAATCCCCTCCTTTTTAAGAACGGCCGGGAGGCACTCCTCGAGATGGAACGCGAGACGGGCGGGTCGGGATTCTACGACGGCGTGGTCGGACCGTCGGCGACTCGTTGGCGCGCTCTCGAGAGGCGCGGCGTGTCTCCGACCTCACTCGAAGCCTATGCGCGATGTCCCTTTCAATATTTCGTATCGCACATGCTGCGGTTGAAATCGGTCAGAGAGTTGCCGCAACTCGTGTTGCCGCCGCAGGCTCTCGGACATCTTTCGCATGCCGCTTTGAAGACCGTCTACGAACGATTGATGCAGGACGGTTGGCCCGGACAGACGCTGTTACCCGGCATGTTTGAGGATCATATTGCGACGGGAGTGGCTGAAAGTTTTGCGTCGTACAGCGAAACCCACGGAACCGGCTATCACCTCCTCTGGCAGCTTGCGCAAGACACGGTGCGGAAACTCGTCACAGCGGTTGTTACCCTGGACGAACAGGATTATCTCCAGGAGGGATTTATTCCCACTGCCTTTGAGGTGGAAGCGGAAGGGACTCTCGGCGAGCCTGAAACGGGCCGGTTCGCCGATCTGCGCATCCATGGTCGTTTGGATCGGGTGGACCGGCATTCGGCCACACGCAGAGTCCGAGTGATTGACTATAAGTATCGTGATGCGCCGGACCTCAAAGCCGATGACCGCAATCTTGTGCAGGCAGCCCTGCGCGGCAAGCGCTTACAGCCTGCTCTGTATGCCTGCATGGCCCTCACCGGAAGCGGACAGTCAGGCAGTGAAGACAGGCCTGAACGAGTGGATTTTGTCTTTCTCGTCCCCCACGGTGATCCCATCGTTGAACGGGCGTCCTTTGATCAAACGGTCTGGACCTCACCGTCCGGCAAACCACTCACGGACACGATCCGGAGCTTACTGGATGGAATTCGATCCGGGCGACACGTTATTTTGCCGGACTCCTACTGCGCCTACTGCGAGTACGCGGTCTCATGCCGGTCCCGCCACCACCCGACATGGTGGCGGGCACATCGCGATGCAGACTCCAAACTCCTTCGATTGCTGAGAAAACAAAAGGAACCCGTATGACCGATCGGGTCTCTATTTCCGATGAGGACAGCCGTATCGCCGCAGCCACCACCTTCGATCGCAATGTGATCGTGATCGCCGGAGCGGGAACGGGGAAGACGACCCTGCTGGTCAATCGCCTGCTTCATCTCCTCATGCGAGAACCGGATCCTCTCGAAATGCTGCACATTGTCGCGTTGACCTTCACGAATAAGGCGGCCGCAGAAATGAAGATCCGTTTGCGGGAGGGTCTTCGGAGTATCCTTGCGAGCGGTCATGATCCACATGCCACCGGTCCCTCCGGATCGGTTCAACTCGCTGATCTGCAGCAACGGTACGGCCTCTCCGGCAGCCAAATCGCAGCACGAGCCGAAGCGGCGCTGCGTGATCTCGAAAAAGCACAAATCGGCACACTCCATAGTTTTGCCGCTCATCTCTTGCGGTTGTATCCCATCGAAGCCGGGGTGGATCCTCATTTTCAGACCGACGAGGACGGGACTGTGTTCGAAAGCCATTTCACTGAACAGTGGGAGAGGTGGCTCGACCAGCAGCTCGGTCCCTCTGGTGCGGATCATGACGGGTGGCGCCCGCTGCTCAACGCCTTCGGCCTTGAAACCGTGAAGAACGTGGCCCTTGCGTTGCGCAGTGAATTGTTCCCCCTGGAGGAATTGCAGCAGCAGCTTAGCCAGGTGACAGTATCTCCGATTCTTCAGGAATGGTTTCGCGCCAAACTGGATCAGGCGGACCAGCTGTTGTGCCGTCATCAACAGCAGGAACCGAAAAAGATCGACTTCATGCTGGCGGCTTCTGCCGAGATCTTTCGCCGTCTTGTCCAAAACGGTCTTGCCGGTCTCGAGTCTATGTCCGATCCAGAGCGGGATACGCTACGCAAGGAGGTGGGCAACACGGTTGGCGGATGGAACAAAGAAGACTTTTTGCAGGCGAAGGGGCTGGTCCGTATCGCACGGCGTGTCTTACAGGCCGACGGCTCGTTGTTCGGCGGCCTCATGACGGTCTTGTCGCCATTTCTTCGGGAGCTCCGCGCCTCCTATCTCGAGTCCGGTTGGATGACGTTTGATGGACTTCTGGCCAAGGCCCGTACCCTCATGCATACCCATCCCGTGATACGGGACCGGTTGAAGCGCGAGTACCGTGCATTACTGGTCGATGAATTCCAGGATACCGATCCGGTGCAATACGAAATCGTACTCTACCTGGCCGAGCAGATAGGGCACCGTGCGGCCTCATGGCGAGACGTCGACCCAGAACCGGGCAAACTGTTTATCGTGGGAGATCCGAAACAATCCATCTATGCATTTCGCCGCGCGGATATCGAGGCGTTCGACCATGTTGTTGCTAAGTTGGAATCCTCTGGCGCGTTGATTTGTGAGCTCTCGACCAATTTTCGGAGTAATGAACTGGTGCTGAATGCCGTGAACGGCGTGTTTGACCGGTTGTTGCAGCCGGAGCCGAACGTTCAACCGCCGAATGTCCCGCTGATCGTGCAACCGAACCGTTCCACCCATATGAAAGAACCGGGTGTCGCGGTTCGCCTGGTCACCGCTTCTCACGATGAGGGAGAGTTGTTGGAGGGGGCGGCGACGACGCGGTTGGAAGCGGAACAATTGGCCGGCTGGATTGAGATACTCCTTGCCGGAGAACCGGGGACCGCCGGGACCAATCAAGCGGGTACCGTTCAGCCGGGAGACATCGCCATTCTGTTTCGCAAATTGACACAGGTCGAGAGTTACCTGGAAGCGTTACGGAGGCATCACATCCCCTATATCATGGACGGGGAAAAGCATTTTTATCGGCGGCAGGAAGTTATTGATATGGTCAACGTGCTGCGTGCCATCGAAAATCCGCATGACAGTATCGCTCTGCTGGGCGTTCTGCGATCTGCGCTCGGCGGATTGCCCGACGCGGACATTTTGGACCTGCATGAGCATCAGGCATTGGATTATCGGCGAGCAGATCGACTTGCATCGTGGCGCAGCCCACGGACGGATGCTGTACGACATCTCTATCACACGTTCGAACGCATCCACCGGGATGCGCCCCGATTGCCTCTCTCCAGCATCATCGATCTGCTCTTCGAGCGGTTACCGCTCCTCGAACTCGCGGCGGCATCGTTGCACGGGGAACAGGCCGTCGCCAATTTACTTAAAGTCC
>DAISKX010000172.1:0-7245 GCA_036820725.1 Nitrospiraceae bacterium | reverse complement strand
ATTACTCTGAAAATCTCCGTCTGTCGAAACGATCCTAGTCCCGAAGCGGCTAAAACCCGTCAACCGACATCCACCACCCAACGACGACCGCAACCGGTCCTTCCGTTAACTTTCCAGGGTTGGATGTTTTTCCTCCTAGGGCATTTCCTAGTACGGCCGGTGCTCCGTATTTTCTAGGATGCACGTGCGGCCTGACCCACGGCCGTCGATCAGCTGAGACATCAGCATTGCCCGGGGGATGATCGCCAGCCGTAAACCGTAGAGAAAGTGAGGCCCTATGTATTGTCATCGCTGTCATAATTTAATGTTTTCCGTTGAATTGCGCGATTGGGGGGGAGGACGTGGGACCGACCGCTCAGGCGCGTGGCAATGTTTTGCCTGCGGCAACATTGTCGACCAAGTGATCCACGTCAACCGGGTAAAATTGGATGATGTCAGAGTTGATGGGCGGAAAAACCGCGCACGCCATGGGGTCCGTGTGATGGGGGTATGAGTTTCGTCACGGCCGATCCTCAATGCAGTGGGGCCAATTCGATCTGCTAGTTTGCCCGAGGTGGTTAAGTTGGATCCAGGTTCTTTATAGGCTCGGAATGATTAGTGGGCGGGGGAGACTCACCTCCGCTCTGATTGTTCCCATTCTCTGCCAGGGTGATTCAGAGAAAGGATGCCGAGCACTACCGTGACGCGGAGCACATATTCATACAAACCATGGCGAGAGTCCCTGTAACAACGCCAGCCCCATTCTGTTCTTTATCGTATGAAGGCATATAATATCACTGCACACGCGGGAGCGCGTTATCAAAGAAGACTGTTTATGAGCTTCTGAGTGCAAGATTACATGTAATTTAGCTCCAGCCTTTCGATTTACTACCACTCGACAAGAGATAGAATATTGTTTATATTTCAGTGCAGTCTGACTGCTCGCTTCACATGACAGTTCGTTGAGCGGTTAATAACGTCTCTCATATGAGTATGCTGACTTCCTGCTGCCATGTTCAGTTTTCATTATGTTCCGCTGTGCTCGTACTTTGTACCCATTCTGCCGGTGCAGATTCACGACCGATCCCTTCGCCTCAGGGGCTGGAAATCGTCCGAGGAATAGGATGCTACTCCTACAGCGATAACGAAACTCCAACTCATGCCAAAAGGACTGCGATGGCTCTTGCGCAGGAACAAGCCGTTCGCAACCATCGTGTTTTCGTGGAATCAACCTCTACCGTAAGAAACCTCCAACTGGAGGACGATCTCATTCAAACGGTGAGCGCAGGAATGTTGGAACAAATTCGTGTCGAGAACGAGGAAAAAAAGGGACAAGAAATTTGCATTACCATGACGGCCAAGCTGAGCCCTGTATCATTCGAAGACTTGATTCAGCAGCGGACAAATGCAAAGCAGATTGCCCAAGCGGCGCAAGCTCCTCTTATGCCACAATCACAGGGATATGGGTTGAAAGTGTGGGTAGACAAGAAGGATGGTCATTATGTGGAAGGGGAGCGCATAGTCGTATATATCCAATCCGAGCGAGACGCCTATCTCAAGCTCGACTATTTCATGGCTGATGGCTGTGTATTGCATTTGGTGCCGAATAAGTATCGTGGTCAAGAATTAGTTCGCGGTGGCAAGGAATACTCCTTCGGAGGAGATGTTGATCCGGAGCGCATTCGAATAACAAGCCCTTTTGGCGCTGAAACAATCAAGGCGATGTTGAGTGCTATGCCGATAGATACACGGGAGAACGAAGTAGCAGGAGGGTGCGACGACAGTCGGACATACCTGAAGCAATTAGAGTCTGGTATCAAGAAGAAAAGTCGAGGGGCAAGTTTGACTGGTGCGGATCGTTCTGTCGGACTGGTGACAACTAGCAAGGCAGTCGATCACTATACCAAGGACAGGAAAGCACTACAGTCGGAGAAGTAGTGCTTTTCATAAACCTCGCCACAAAGGGCACGGTCTTGCGTGACAGAGGGAGAGAGCTATGTAACAGTCGTTACTTCGCTGTTTTCAGATGGCGTGTTGGATATGCCTGAGATAAAACGTAGAGACATCACATTAGACAGCCGGACGACCGTTCCTCCTGAAATCGAAACCTCCTCACCTTTAGCAAGCGGCCTTCCATTCACCTCAGTGAGTTGAGTCGACACAGAACGGATTGAAATCCCCTCCGGTGCGCGCCTCAGTTCGAAATGCCAGCGGCTAATCTGCTGAGCCAATGAAGAATCCTTGTGAGCGAGGACAATATCATTCGCCTTGGTGCCGTTCATGTCACGAAGTCTACCGAACGTGATGATTGCTTGAGGCGGGAGTTCTATACACTCGCCAGTCTCTTCTATGACCACGGCACGAGGGAATCGCTCGGGGTCTTCCCACTCGAAAGTAAAAACATCGAGAGGGTGGTTTACGCCAGTAATTGATGCTGGCACAAGGGACCGGCACCGGAGTCTTTGCTGGATAGCCAGTTCGAGGAAGGCACCCTTTGTGATGCGTATTTCATTAGGTTGCCCAGTTGCAGCGAGTTTTGCGCAAAGGTTTACCGGATCTCCGGTGACGATGACACCATCGGTCAGTACGGAGCCCCAATGAATGCCAATTCTTGTAGCGAGCTGATGGTCTGGGGGGATACGAAGATTATCAAGGAGACGTAGAGACTGAAAGCGTATCAGCGAATCGATTGCAGCTTGAACATGAGGGAAACAGAGAAAAATCCCGTCCCCGGCCGTGTCGACGATGCGACCGCCTGAACCCTCGATGCTCTTCAGGATGAGATCAACATGTCGCTGTTGGAGTCGGCGTCCGGCTTCATTTCCGAATCGTGCAAAATAGGCGGTTGAGCCTGTCACGTCACTGAACGCGAGCGCGTGAGCCTTTTCAAATCGTTGGGCGAGAAAGGCAGACAGTTGGTTTTGGAGTCGAATGATTTCCGTCAAGCTGAGAGATTCGAAATCAACGGCCATGGGTGTCATTCGGGTACGTATTTGGCATGTATTTTGACGGTCATGAAAAACGTACCACGACAGCGGTAGAATTATCTCTTCCTCCCAGTGCGTTGGCTTCTGTAATCAGAAGGCTGCAAGCATTCTCCGGGTCATGCGGGGTTGAGCGCAGCAGTGCAGCAATCTGATCATCGGCAAGCATTTTAGTAATTCCATCCGTACAGAGGCACAACACATCACCAGATTGAATTGGTTGGGATGAAACATCCGGCTCCATTTGACCCTCTATCCCTAAGGCACGAAGCAAAATGTGGCGCTGCGGGTGGGACATTGCTTCGTCCGGTCCGATCTGACCCTTGGCAAGAAGATCTTCGACGAGTGTATGGTCATGAGTCAATACGCGCAGACCACCATCACGGAATAGATAGGCTCGGCTGTCTCCGACATGTGCAATGGTAATTTGTAAGGGAGAGAGACAGGATACGATTATCGCAACTAAGGTGGTCCCTAAGCCGTCCAGTTCGGGTTGAGATCGGGTGGTGGTCCGTATCGCGAGATCAGCATTCCGAATTGCAGAGAATAAGCGGGAAGAGGCTTCGTCGGAGTTGAGTTCAGATTTGACTGGCACGCTGGAATGGTTCTTAGATTGAAAATATTCATGTATGCACGTGACTGCAACGCTGCTGGCAACATCTCCTCCTGCGCGTCCTCCCATCCCATCGGCGACAAGCCAGAGTCCCAGCGCATCGTCCACGACAAACGCGTCTTGATTGGACGAACGTTTTAAGCCAGGATCGGTTTTTCCCGCACCGCACCAGGATCGGGTTACGTTGGTTCTCATTAGGTGAAGGCTAATTGAACACTCTCGACCATACCGTTTATCAGGCGTGCATCCCCAGTTGGAGAAATGAGGGTTTTCGTAACCGCCTCTAAGGTACCCTAAGCGCTCCCGTTTCTCAACGAGACCTTCACGTCGGACCGTTCCCTTGTAAATTCTTCATCATTCATGGAGGGAAGTGACCATAAAGTACCGCGATCAGCGTTTCACCAACAGGGTATATTCTGAGACGTGCGGAACCGTCGCAGCGTAGAATATCATTGTCCTGGATGACCCGGCACTGCCCTATGTAACAAACGAGGGTTCAAGTACGGTGTCGGTCACTCCACGGTGGCAACGTCCAACCGATGGCCAGCCCCATCCGAATCACACCATGGTAGTTCCAAATTTTGATCTTCAGCGGTCAGCGGCTGAAGAATAAGTTTTTGTCAAGGAAGCGGATCTGAAATGAAACATGGCCGTTTCAGCCATGTTTGTTTTCATTTCTACACGTTTTTGTTGATCTTGCGATGGCATGGAAGCTGCTCAGGAACGTTGCCGCAAATCGAGGAGTGTGGCAATGCAGGGAATGACAGGCAGAATAGAAGGGAACGTCATTGAGGATAACCGTCGGAAGTATTGTATGGTTCCCAGATGGGTTGGCGACCTTTTACTCATTCTTATTTTGTGCCTTGGATCAGGGTGTGCGGCGACTACCCCACGCTATACAGAGACCCATGAAGTGAAAAACCTCACCATAATATTTCTCGATGATGAAAGTCTTAGGCTCCGATGGCGTGAAGTTGCGGGGCGCGATGCAGTTCGATTCACCTCTCAGATGAATAGTGCAGCTCCCGTAATAAAAACAGTCAGGGGATTTTACAACTTCGCGACGAATACGCTCTATTGTCCGAAATGGAATTTTGAAGTCTGCGGCCACGAACTTCACCATGCTGTACTAGGGCAATTTCACGCCCAGGATTAACTTCCTTCCTCTTATTGCTGCCCCGATTATTGCTGCCCCGATTTCTCTAGTAGAAATGGGCTCAATTCCGGCCCAGCCTCTCGAAGAAGTTTCAGATCCTGCTCCCAGGCCTCTATGAAAGCGGCGAATCGCAGCTTGTCGTAAAGACCGGGCATCCAGGCCTTAACAAACAAATCTCCCTCCTGAGTCCAAAACCCTCGCGCGATGTGCATCTTGGCATTCACCGTGTTGAGCACAGTAAAGCGTTTGGAAGCCTCAGCGCTATCGCTTTTTCCTGGGAATCCGGTCTGAAGCAGAATCCCCCCACGAGCCGAAGAGACGACAAAAGGAAGCTTTGAATTGTGCTGAGCCCTTATGCCTTGTTCGACGGAATCGCAGCGGTAACCAAGATACTCTAGATGTGACACCACTGGATCAGCGGGGGTGTCTGCACCGAAAGCGGGCGCAAGTGGAAAGACGATGCCTGATAGAAGCCAGGCAAGCCAGGGTGTTCGCACGAACTTTTCGACTCTAGACATGCAGGCCCCGAAATCCAGTTGCGTCACGTTTCTGATATTGGCAGAGGGTGAACCTCGCACGTTTTACCTCTTCACAGGCGTGCCGTTGATGGTTAAGGTCGAGGTCTCGTCCACGTGAAACAACGCCGCGTTGGGCGCCATATTGACCTGAGGGTTGGCCGGGGTGGCCGTCTGATTCTGGACTGCAAAGGGGTTAAAGTTGGTGGGCAACACAACATTTTGATTCACGCCGGCCACTTTTAGGGCGCTGCCATTGGGTAGGAGAAACGGATTGTTCGCACTATTGACCAATTGCCCGCAGGCGGCCCCGCTGCCGCATAGATTGTTCGTGACATTGAGCGTGTTCGTCCCGCTGCCGAAGACGCCAAACGCATTCGCATTGAGATTCAGGTTGGAGCCGTTGGTCAGACTGAAGAGCAATCCATTGTTGATGCTCAAGGTGCTGTTATTGGCCAAGGAGAAGAGATAGCCACTGATGGTCGCACTGGCGGCATTGAGATTGAGCAGGTGGCCACTTTGAATGGCCAAGCTCGCGGCGTTGAGGCCCACCAACGCACTCGCTTGCAGATTTAACGCTTGGTTCTTGTTGCCCGCGAGATCGGCAAAGTGACTGGCGGTGGTCATGGTCGCATTGGTGAGGGCCAGCAGGGGCGCGGACGCCACCAGCAACGCTTGGTCCAGCGACGCGACTGGTTCGGTCGATCGAACTACGACCGCGGATGTGACATCCACCCTAGGCGACATGAGCGGCTTGCCAGGCTCGGGAGCTGCGTCGATATCAATCAGCGGGACCGAGCCGGGACCGATCAACCGGCTGTCCAAAACGCTCAGGAGTGCCTTGTTCCCTCCTCCGCCGGTGATCGAGCTGCCATCAAACACCGCCAGGGTGCGATCATCGATGGTGAGCGAGACGGGCCCGCTGGGACCGCGAAGGACCGAGATCAGCGAGCCGCTGAACTTGGCATCGGCAGGATTGAGCGCTGCGGTAGTGGTAAAGTAATTGTTGGTGGCTTCCGTCGTCCCAATCGTCACGGTGGTCCCATGATCCAGCGTGGCGCCGCCTTTTAAGACCACATTTGGGCCGGTGGCGGTAATGGCCGCATCAACATGACTGTCTCCAGATCCTAAGTTATCAACGACGACTCTATCAGGTCGATTGGAGAATTGACTAAGTGTTCCGCCACCTATGGTATCTGTACCTGGAAGGAATGCTGACTGAGTCACAACAACAAACGTGCTATTTGTTTTGGCGATTTCATCCTTCAACGGAAACGTAGCAAACGAGTTGAGGAGGCGGGGACCGAAGTCCGTAGAGACATAGACACCGTTAAAACTAGCGAAACTTCCCGCAGTATTTTTAATTGTAGCCCCGCGCACAATAAGTGTCTCGGTCGGGGCTACACCACCATGCCCATTATTTGGACTTCCGCCTACTAGCAGAAGCTCCTTGACCGCTGTAAATTCGCTGGCAACGGAAGTCTGAGGTTGCAACGCAACTTTAGTCCGATCTTTCAAGACATTTTCCGGGAGACATCCGCTAATACCTGTACTGAGGCATCCCGAGGACGGACCTGCCATGGCTTTGAAATTAGCCAGCTCACCCGAAGACCCGATCCAAACGGCTTCAACAGGGTCTTTCTTGGTGAACACTAGAAGTCCGTTACCTCCAGAGGCACTAAATGTGGCAGGGGTAGACGTAGCATCGTGAAAACCATTGCTGTTGGTACCCCCATATCCATTTCCGGTGGTGTTCTGTGGATTTTGTCCCGGCTGGCTGAAGGGATTGCCATTACCAAACAGGGAAGCCAACAGGGCATCACTACTGCCACCTGACCCGCTTCCCAGGTTGGCATTCAAGGTGCTGATGATCGCGTTTTTCGAGGCATTCTGACCTTGCACTTCATCGCTAGTGGATTCCGAGGCGCCGACGAGGACTTGCTGGAGCGCCACGGCCTGGTGCATCTGCAGCTCGGCGAGATGCTGCGCGCCTATGAC
>DAISKX010000171.1:0-7258 GCA_036820725.1 Nitrospiraceae bacterium | reverse complement strand
CTCGCAAGATAATATTCATCTGGCGCACCACAATCTTGTGGAGCTTTCAATGATGAGTGGGCGGCCAGGAACGAGCGTCGCGAACGAACGTCGTCGGGAGGAAATCAGAAGCGCACTTCGGCTGAAACTGTGAGGAGTGCAAAGAGCTGGTGAAGTAAGAGGCATGCCAAGACCTGAACCAAAACAAACTCAAGAGCGCGCCCGCCGTGTTTATTTCTTGCTTCAAGACTATGCGGGCGCACTGTGCGCCGCGCGATACACGGGGAATTGGTGGATCAAGCAAGCCAGAAATCCGAGGTGCCGTAATGCTGTCAGGTACGGACTTCTGAACGCGGATGAAAATATAATACTGACACTCCGGAAGTTTGAAGACCTTTGGACGCATCACCTTTGCGTGCTGCTACCCCAAAAGATCGACGGGCTACCACCGCGGCAGAAATATAGTTTCCGATTGTCAGGCACGAGAAGTGCGCGCCGCCGCCAATCAGCTTATGGCCCACTATGCGCTTAGGGAAGGTGACCTGCCTCTCGGTGCTGACGACAAAGAACAATTACTCCGAGACAATGGGTGGGAAACCATGGAAGCCCTATTCGAGTGGGTTGGCCAGCTGATCCCTGAGCTGGAAGCTGTGAAGCAGGAACTGATAACCATCGCCAACATGAGTAGTAAGGAGGTCAGGCCATGACCGCTGCTATCTATGTGTAAAGCCGAGCCGATTGGAGGGCCGTATATCGCGATTGTGATCCTGATGGCCCTGGCCTGCCTACATCTAACTGCCCTTCCAACTGCTGCTTCCAGTTCAGAAGAAGAGCGGGAGTCGTTACGAGGCTTACCAGGTGTTAGAGTTGTTATCGAGCATCTTCACGCCGAGGCCAAAGCAGATGGTCTATCGGAAGATTCGATTCGCAGTGCCGTAGAACTGATCCTCCGGTCAAGTGGTATACGGATCCTCGATGGTGGAGGACTTCCGTACCTCTACGTTGAGGTTTTGACGATTAAGAGCCGAGCTGGTTTCCATGCCTTTGTTATACAAGTGGAGCTCAAGCAATTGGTGTCATTGGTGGATCAACCAGAATGGTCGGGGCATGCGGCAACGTGGGAGCAGATTGTGGTAGGGCATGTTGGCACTCATGATATACGAAAAATTATCAGTTACATCGAGCCAATGGTAAAGGAGTTCGCGAACGATTTTCTTGCCCGCCAATCCAAATAGGTGCGGCTATCAAATGGAGGCTTGACTATCTATGATCGCAGCCATTTATGCGAGAAAGAGCACCGAACAAAACGGAGTGAACGAGGAAGAAAAGTCAGTCACCCGACAGATTGACCACGCGAAGGCCTATGCTCTGAAAAAAGGATGGACCGTTGCCAGCGATCAAATCTATTCCGACGATGGTATCAGCGGCGTGAACTTTGTGAGTCGGCCTGGGTTCATCCGCCTCATGAATGCGCTGAAGCCTCGCCCCTCCTTTCAGGTGCTCATCATGTCGGAGGAATCCCGGCTCGGCCGCGAATCGATTGAGACGGCCTACTCGTTAAAAACTATCACCGATGCCGGAGTGCGAGTCTTTTTCTACTTGGAAGATCGGGAACGGAAGCTCGACAGCGCAATGGACAAGGTCATGTTCTCGCTCGCGTCGTTTGGGGCAGAAGTGGAGCGGGAAAAGTGCCGTCAACGCACACACGACGCGATGAGGCGGAAGGCGGAGCGGAAAGAGGTTACCGGCTGTCCGGTGTATGGCTATGATCACGTTCATGTGACCGATTCATCCACGGATCGGCCTCGACAGGTTCGACAGATCAATCCAGAAGAGGCGCGCATCATTGTGCGCATCTTCGAGGAATACGCCACCGGGACAATAGGCATCACGAATCTCGCCAAGCAATTCAATGCCGAAGGCATTATCCCTCCTCACGCGGACCGCTTAGGGTGGGCACCGACCTGCGTGAGAGAAATCCTGCGACGTGAGCTCTATCACGGGGAAGTCATTTGGAACAAAACACAGGCGATTGTCCGAGGAGGAAAAGAGACCTCTCGGAAGCGGCCGGAATCGGAATGGCTGCGTGTGGACGCTCCTGAACTAAGAATCGTGCCGGAAGACCTCTGGCAACGCGTCCAGAATCAAATCACGAAACGCTTAGGGCAATATCTACGGCACTCGAACGGACGGCTCTATGGCCATCCCTCCGGCGCGGACATCCAGTCGAAGTATCTTCTCGTCGGCATTGCCCAGTGTGGAGCGTGCGGGGCATCTTTAGCAGCCATGAAACGAGGCTCAGGCGGCGGCCAACCGTCCTATATGTGCCTCTTCCACCATAAACGCGGCCCGTCGGTGTGCGGAAATAGCCAGCGTATCAACCAGGACATCCTGGATGGGGCCTTGCTGAAGGGTATCCACGGCCTCCTTGACGAACAGATCATTGCGGAGGCGATCAGCCGAGCCGTGCCCCACATTCAGGCCGAGCAGGCGCACATGCCGGATCAACGGCAAGAGCTGGAACGAGAAATAGCCAAGGCTGAAGGCCGCCTGCGTCGTCTGGTCGAGGCAATCGCCACAGGACGGGCTACGGAAGCCGTCTTCGCAGAATTGGAACGCGAGGAAGGCAAGAAGAAGGTTCTGGTGCATCAATTGGCGAGTCTCAGTACCTTGACCCGCCTGGCGAGTATGGATGCCACGCGACTGGAACGGAACCTGTGCGAGCGGATCGGCGATATGAAGGCCTTGTTAGGTCGTCATGTGCCACAAACGAGGCAACTGTTGCGGAAGATTATCGATGGGAGGATTGTCTGTACCCCCTTCCACGATACTCGCGGAAGAGGATACGAACTCGCAGCAACAGGAACTTATGCCGGATTATTGGGGGATCTCGGCATGGTCAACAACGGTGGTGGAGGGCACGGGAGTTGAACCCGCGACCCCGACGTTGCGAACGTCGTGCTCTCCCAACTGAGCTAGCCCCCCACCCGGTTGGACGCTTCCCATTAACCGCAGAGACAGCCCGGCGACATTGCCGGGCATAATTGTTGCGGAGGAGACGGGGAGGAAGCAAGCGTCCAGCATTTTTCTCATGCATACTATCACAAGCATCGATGGTGTCTCTATATGAAGTGATGTCTCGGCCATACTCAGTCGATCCATGCGACGCTGTGCGGTCTCTATCAAAAAAACACCCGATCACACTGCATCGGTAGATGGGCTCGGCGACGACTCGTTCTTCTGAAGACGGACACACCGGCCCTCTACATGAAGTTTTCCTTCGGCATACAACCGGACCGCCTGTGGATAGAGGCGATGCTCCTGTTCGAGAATGCGAGCTGATAGTTCTTCAGCCGTATCGGTTTCCAGGATTGGTACAGCTGCCTGGACGATGATCGGCCCTTCGTCGACTCCTTCGGTCACGAAATGAACCGTACAGCCCGATATCTTGACGCCATGATCCAATGCTTTCTTCTGAACATCCAAACCGGGAAACGCCGGCAAGAGCGCTGGATGGATATTCATGATCCGGTGAGGATAGGCCTGAATCAGGACGGATGTGACAATCTTCATGTACCCAGCCAACAAGACAAGTTCAACCTCATACTTCTGCAACACATCGAGCAGGGCTCGATCATAGGCTTCTCTCGTGTCCGGACGACCGACAAACGGCTTCGGGTCAAGAAAGACCTCAGTGATGCCATGCTTTCTGGCGCGGTCTAATGCCGGTGCGTCTCTCTTGTTGCTGATCACCACGACAATTCTGGCATGCAGTGTGCCGTTCTCGATCGCATCAATGATGGCTTGCAGATTCGAGCCTCTGCCGGAGGCAAGGACGCCAAGACGCAAGGGTTGGGTGCGATCATTCGACATAGCTCACTCTCGCTCCCGCTTCATCAGCGGCCACTATTTCGCCGATCACATAGCTCTCATCGCCCAGTTCCCTGGTGCGTTTCAGAATGGGTTCCACATAGGCGGGCGATGTCACGACCGTGAGCCCAATGCCCATGTTGAACACGCGGTACATTTCCTCCGTTTCAATCGAGCCTCGTTCCTGAATCAGTCGAAACACGGGTAGGACCGGCCACGCGGTGCGTTGAATTCTTGCCGCGCAATGCGATGGCAAGACACGCGGCAGATTTTCGGTCATTCCCCCGCCGGTGATATGGGCGATCCCTTTAAGGGGAAATTCTTTCGCCAACGCCAGAATCTGCTTTGCATAAATCCGAGTGGGTGTCAGTAAGATCTCCCCCACGGTCTGAGCCAGGTCAGAGATTCGTGTATCGACCTTCCATCCATTCTGGTCCAACAGAACCTTCCGCGCCAGAGAGTATCCGTTGCTGTGAAGCCCGCTGGAAACCAGTCCGACCACCTTATCGCCCGGGACTATGCCGCGGCCATCTATGATCTTGGGTCGATCCACAACGCCGACTGCAAACCCTGCCAGGTCGTATTCCCCCTCGGCGTAGAAAGAGGGCATCTCGGCTGTTTCTCCTCCGATCAAGGCACATCCCGCTTGACGGCACCCCTCCGCAATTCCTCTGACTACAGATTCTGCCGTGGAGACCGCGAGCTTACCGGTCGCAAAGTAATCCAGAAAAAACAGCGGCTCGGCTCCACTCACGACAATATCGTTGACACACATCGCCACGAGATCGATGCCGACGGTATCGTGCCGATTCATAAGGAACGCAATCTTGAGCTTTGTTCCGACACCGTCTGTGCCGGACACCAGCACGGGATCGCTCAAATGCTGAGCTTGGAGCCGAAAGAGTCCACCGAACCCGCCCAAATCTGTCAGAACCTCCGGACGGAAGGTCGAGCGGACGAGAGGAGTAATACGATCGACAAATTCATCGCCCGCATCGATATCGACGCCGGCATCACGATAGGTCGTCATAGGAAGAGTCAGGAGGAGAACACCTTCGCAGCGAGGTTAAAGAGCTGAGGTCGGGTCCAAGGCCGCAGGCCCGAAACAACCGGAGGCGTATTCGCTGCAATACGTCGAGGATTGTTTGGGCTGAGAACGACGCACACGACCGCGGATCTTTCACCACAGCCGAACGGTAGCTCTCCGACAGACTCGGCAGGCGCATCTTAAAGGACCTCGCCGCCTGGGGTCAACGCGGACGAGTGAGCCGGTCGAGTGATGCAGGCGGTCGCGCCGGTCGGCTAATTCTCCGGACGCATTTCCACGTCGAGCAGCTTGATCTTGCGATGAAGATGGCTGCGTTCAATCTGCAGATCCTCCGCCGTTCGAGAAATGTTCCAGTGATGTTCGCGCAACTTGCGCGAAATATACTCCTTCTCAAACGCATTCCGGGCATCGCGTAGGGAGTCGTAGGCCCTGGTCAGGAGGGTATGGCCGGATTGGACGGTGGCGCTCTGTTGCACCGCAGCAAGATTGGGCCGTACTTGAAGCGCGAGGGAAGCATGGGAGGACTCGATGACCGGCCCTGGGACCATAATCATGAGCCGCTCGATGAGATTTCTCAGTTCCCGAATATTGCCCGGCCATTCGTAATGAACAAAGATATTCATCGCCTCGGGAGAAATCTGCTTAATCTTCAATCCTTGTTCCTCCGTATGGACATTCATGAAATGCTTCACCAGCAATGGGACATCGTCTCTACGATCCCGTAACGGGGGGACAACGATCGGCACGACATTCAGTCGATAGAAGAGATCGTCCCGAAACCCGCCTTTCTCAATTTCCTTGAGCAAGTCTTTATTCGATGCGGCGATCACCCGCACATCAACCTTGATAAGCTTGGTCCCCCCTACCCTGGTGAACTGCTGTTCTTGAAGAGCTCGCAGCACCTTGGCTTGCGTACTGAAACTCATATCCCCGATCTCATCCAAAAATAACGTGCCGCCGTCGGCCTGCTCGAATTGCCCGCGTTTCATGGATGTCGCACCGCTGAAGGAGCCTTTTTCGTGTCCGAACAACTCGCTTTCAATCAACGTCTCCGGAATCGCCGCACAGTTAACCGCCACAAAGGGCCGATCCACACGGGCACTATGCTGATGGATGGCCCGAGCCACCAACTCTTTGCCCGTCCCATTTTCCCCACCGATCAGCACACGACTGTTGGTGGGGCCCGCCGTCTGGATCAATTGTCGCAATTGCAGCATCACGGGAGACTCCCCGACTAGTTCGAATTTTCGCTCGACCTTCGTCCGGAGCGCGCGGTTTTCCTCCTCGAGACGATGCTGTTCCAGTGCATGCTTCACTCGAAGCGTGACGTTTTCCAAGGACAGCGGTTTTTCGATGTAGTCATAGGCCCCTAACTTGATGGCTTTGACCGCGGTTTCAATCGACCCGTGGCCGGACATCATCATGACCTGGGTCGCGGGAGACAGTTCTTTCACTCTCCGAAGCGTCTCCAATCCATCCATTTCCGGCATCCAAATATCGAGCAGCATCAGATCCGGGGGATCAGCCATGCAGATTTTCATGGCCTCGGAGCCGCTCTTGGCCACCACGACTTCGTAGCCTTCATCCTCGAGAATGCTGCTCAAGGAATTGAGAATGGACACCTCGTCGTCGACGATCAAGACGGTCGAGGACATAGCTCTCCATTACTCGTTAAGCTTGGACCGTAAGCGCGAGAGGTCATCGCACGCCTGCGACACTTCTGTCCTGTGACTCCGTTCAGCTTCCCTTCCATGACCCCCTCTACACCGGCAGTTCAAACGTAAAGACCGCTCCGTGAGGGAGATTCTGCCCGGCCTGAATTTGGCCGTCGTGGTCCGTGATGATTCGCCGCACAATGGCCAGACCGAGCCCGGTTCCCGTCTTCTTTCTCGAGAAATACGGCACGAACAGCTTCTCTTGATCCTCCGGAGTAATGCCGGTTCCTTCATCGGCGATCGTCACCACGGCCCGCCGCCGTTTCGTATCATAGCGGGTCGTGATCCACAGACGCCCTTTATGATTCATCGCATGAATACCATTGTCGCACAGGTTTACACACACCCGTTTCATCTGCTCCCGATCGAAATTCAGCGAAGGAAGGTCCGGATCCAGATCGAGAATGAATTCTATATCACGATGGGCCGACTGATAGAGAGCCACCACCTCTTTGATGACGTCCTCCAGCGACCCCATCGACATCTGCGGCGCCGGCATGCGTGCGAACTTTGAAAATTCATCGAGCATCTCCTTGAGACTGCCGACTTCATTGACGATGACCTGTGTCGATTCATCGCAAATACGGTCGAAGTCCGGCGCCTTGTCCTGGAACTTTTTCCTCAGCCTCTGGGCTGACAACTGAAT
>DAISKX010000170.1:0-7278 GCA_036820725.1 Nitrospiraceae bacterium | reverse complement strand
ACTCAACGTCGGCAAGTCATGCGTCGTGACGACCGCGAGAGAGCGATCGGGATAAGCGCCGGGCGGCTTCCACTGTCCTTCCCCTGTCCGCTCAAAATAGAATACCCGATACGAGAGGACCTGTTTGCGAGCAAGCCGGTCCCGAACCCAGTCGGGTACTGTTCCCAAATCCTCTCCGATCACCAATGTCTGCGCGCGAACACTTTCCAGCGCCAGGATTGATAGTAAATCCTCGGACGGATAATGGACATACGCGCCGGCAGACGCAGGGAGACCGCGCGGAACCCAAAAGAGTCGAAACAGCGCCATGACATGATCCAAGCGAATCGCGCCGCCGTCACGGAGATTCTTCCGGAGCAACTCTATGTAGGGCCTGTAGGCCAGCTCCTTCAGGCGAAGCGGATGAAACGGCGCAAATCCCCAATTTTGGCCTTGCGGGGCAAACGCATCCGGCGGAGCACCGCAATCAGCGTCGAGTGCCAACACATGTTGCATCATCCAGCTTTCCGCTCCGTTGCGATCACTTCCTAAGGCCAGATCTCGATAGAGCCCAATGGCCATCTTCGAAGAGGAGGCCTTTCCACGAACATCTTTCAACTGTTCAGCTGCGATCCATTGAATATACTGAAAGAAGCGGACTCGCTTTCGATGTCGCCGAGCAAATTCACGCACCGCCGGCGATTCCGGCGAGCGGTATTGTGTTGGCCATTCCTGCCACGCCAAAGGACGGCCGTCGACGAGTCGCCGCTCTTCTTCAAGCACCTGAAAGACGGCGTACTGCTCAAGCGGGTCTCCCTCATCACGGATAAACCGCTCCAACAGCCACCCGCGTGCACTTGTCGGCTGAAGAGAAGGCTCCGTACCGCTATAGTTATCGCGCAAGAACTGCCGGTAGGCGAAGTCGAGCATCGTCCGCTTGGCATGCGACACCACGTCATAGTTCACCTGCTCAATTTTCCTCGCGCCTTCCAAAGCCGCCTGAAATTCCTGGCTGCTCCAAACCCGTCTGGCATCAGGTGAAGAATGAAACTCGGGTAACCGTTCAATGTCGATGTACAATTCATTGACATACAGCCGGCTTTGAGGCGCATAGGGACTGATATGGTGCGGACGGGTGTTGCGGAGAGCGTGCAATGGATTGACCCCGATCAACGAGGCCCCAAGCTCCTGACCTGCCCACTCGACAAGGTTCCTAAGATCGGAAAAGTCTCCAACACCCCAATTCGTCACGGACCGCAACGAGTAGAGTTGAAGGGCCAATCCCCAGACCTTCTGCGCAGCCTGAAACACCTTCGGGACATGGCATTGCGAGGGAGCAACAATGAGTTTGAAGGCCCCGCGCTCCTCGAACCGGCTCCCGGTGGCCGATGCAGTGAGATCGTAATACCCGGCAGATAGTCCAGGCGGCAAAGACACGCGTAGCCGGACATGCCGGGTACCTTGAACATATCTCACTTCTTCCGGAACGAGTCGTGGTCCCGCTTCTCCCTGCTTGAGAATATCGCCGGCCTCATCGCGCAACTCCCATGCAATGACAATCTTGTGTTCGTCACCTCCGCCGAGGGGAAGGCGAAAAGACCACTCTCCGTCATCTATACCTTGCTCCATGACCACGACGGAATCGCATGGCTTGGCCCAGGAGGTATCATCAAGTCGGGTCAACTCCTGAGCCAGCACCTCGCGCGAATCAACGCCAAATCCCATTGCGGCCAAAATGGCCCGCTTCGTTTCACGAGCTGTGACATGATGCGTACCTTGAATATCGTAGTAATCTCCAGCAATACCGGCCCTCTCGCCCAGAAGAGTCAAGAGTTCCGTTTCGCTTCCGTCGTACATAGCGGAGAGTCTGAGTGAAGACCCTATGCAAGTCAAGGCATCGTCGTCATTTTGGCAGCTCTCAGCAAGTTCTCATGTGCGAGCAAGCGACGTTAAATTTCGGTGAAGGTCCTCGATGATGGCCCCCGCTCTTCCCCGCAGCCAATTCCCTTCCATTGCTGCCGTGGCTATAGCGTGGTAGCATGAATGGCATCAGTGGTCTACCGCCTCGATCCCGGCTCAGCGAAACAGAAAGGGGTGATCTTCCATGAAGTCATGGCCATTTCGGCTTCACCTGTCCGGCCTCCTCGTGTTCGTGGCGGTACAAGGGGCCGCGCTGCCCTTGGACGAACTTGCGAATGCGCAGTCGGCTTCGACGGAGATCGGTGGAGACTATCGCTATACGTTTCATGAATCCGAGGCCATTGGCGATGCCAAAGAGCATGCGTGCCGAGAGGCATTGCGACTCGCAGTGAGTACCTTCCCGGCTGTGCGTGAGCACACGACATCACCGGTGGACGCTCCCTTTTCCAGGGACCTGGTCCTACTTCTCGCCACCCAGCACGTGACCGATGTCCAGGTAATCGAACAATCCCAAAAGGGGAGGACGATCTATTGCAAGGTGCGCGGAACGCTGCAACCTGACACCGTGGCACAGGTCGTCCGCACTCAACTAAAAATCCCAGGACCTGAGGCCGGAGGTCTTGATCGTAACAGAGTCTTGCAAATCATGGATATCGAAGAACGAGAGGGGACGGTTGTAGTCACGTATAAAGCGTTAAGGCGCCTGGATTGGGCGTCCACCGCCTACGATGGCACGCTTCAAGGACTTGCCGACGTGATGGTAGATTTTTTTGACTCGGAGGGCACTCTGATACGCACGCATCGTCATCCGGCTAGAAAAACACTCTCGGGAGACGACGTGATGTATCCGGGGCAAGTCAGTGTCTTCAAAGCTCCTCGTCCATTGCAGACGAAGACCTACAAGGTCTGGCTGGTCAAATAGCTTTATAAAAATCAGCGGGGGCTCCAACCACCTGCTGGAGCCTCTCAACAGCCGCCCAACATTTTCTTCGAATATTGTGTATTGTTATTTTTCTGAGCCAAACGGAGGCAGGTTGATGCCCACTCGTTCGAGTCCCATAATGACCGTCAGCGCAGATGGAGAATGTTGTACGATTTCTTTCTGCACTTCGATTCTTCTGAGATCCACGAATTCGGGGGCCGTCAATCCCAACGATTCACGGTAGGCACGGTCGGCGATACCGCGTTGCTTTTCAGCCTTTTCTCGCGATTCTTCGGCTTTCTGAAACTCCACCATCGTAATCTTCCGCTGTTCCTGAATAATCGTTTGGGTCGTCTGCTCGACCACCCCCTTGGGCGGAAGGATGCTCCCGACGACGACCCGGTTCAGCCTGATCGGAAGGTTCTGTTTCTCCAACAGTTTTGTCTGTACCTCACGCGCGATCGCTTCTTGGAGCTTCGTCCGCGTCGTCGGGTCCGTCGTCAATTGAAAAAGCGGATACTTCTGAACCTCTTCACGAACGAATGTGCGAAAGGCTTCCTTCGCATTGTTCTGATACCAATTCGGGCCGAAGCGGTTGATCAGCTCAGGAGTTCGCCCTTCAATGACATTAGCAATGAGAAACGCATCAAAAGACACGGGTGCGTTTTCTGCTGAAATGATATCGAAGTGTTCAGAATATTGAATCGGCCTGACATCCACATCGATGACCTTGGTCGTTGGTGCAACCCACACGCGACCGGTTTTTGTAGGAACAGGATCAACCCCTCCGTGACCGAAGAAGAAAGGCTGCTCGACTAAGACGCCTTCATGCCCTGCCTCGATTGCAACACATCCTGCGAGAAGCAGCACCGCGCTCGCGAATATCAGGCTCCTAGCCACACCCCGTGCGATCCGCGTCATAGTGCATTCCTCCTTGTCCTCGGAACGATTACCCGCCGGAACCCTTCTCCCGCCTGACGTGCATGAGAATCTGTCAATGATACCTTACGGACCAGGCATGGAAAATGTCAAACCAGCGAGAGAGTCGTGCAGGAAGACCGAAGCGGTTCGAAAAGTTCGAGGGTGTCGATCAAAAAGCGAAGGTTAGAAGATGCCGGCCTGACGCTGCAACCAACGGATATATTTAATGATCTGATCGACGTCTTCAGGCTTCACGCCTTCAATCTTGGGCATGTTTCCAAAATCCCAGTGGTGGGCGCGGACGCCTATGGCGGCGGCACGTTGGAACGCAATGTCTGCGTGATGGTTCGGCTCATAAACCTTATGAACCAGGGGAGGGCCTTGAGAAGTCCCTGTGCCGCCGGACCCGTGGCAAGCGGCACAATAAGTGGTGAATTTTGCTTCACCTGTTCGAAACTCGCTGGGCGTTGCCGAGGATGGTGGTTGAGCCGCTTCTTTGTTGGCTTGCGATTCACACGCCACCGATAGCAGAATCAGCATCGCCAGTAGAACCATGTGAACCGACAATTGTGAGGAGAATGTGCTCATTCGACTCTTTGTCTCGGTCGAGCGGGGGTTTGGTCAGGCCGCTCGTGGACACCAGGCTCTATCGGCGTGCGAAGCAGGCGCGTCGTCCTATGTAATGTTGCACGGCGGTACAGTCTCGCCGCAAGTGGTGCAACGACAATCAATCCGATGATGAGGTACATGAAAAATTCTTCGGACGTCATACTGGGGCAGGATCTCCGTCATTCACAAATGCAAAACGGAGGCGTTATCACCGTCCTAGGGTAACGCATATGGGACGGGGTCCACAACTCCCGCCTGGCGAAAACCTTCACGACGAATCTGACAACTGTCACATCGGCCGCATGCCACACCCGCCCGGTCCGGATCATAACAGCTATGCGTCAGATGAAACG
The DNA here is from genome assembly GCA_036820725.1 of Nitrospiraceae bacterium. GTDB lineage: Bacteria > Nitrospirota > Nitrospiria > Nitrospirales > Nitrospiraceae > DASSBQ01. The sequence goes on along the minus strand of DAISKX010000170.1, from coordinate 2,574 downwards.
GCACGTTCAGTTCGGATCCGCGTCGGACTATCTCCGCCTTCGACAACATCAACAACGGTGCCAGAATCTCCATCGGCTTCCCCGTGGTTCCCGATTTCGTTCCAAGTGATGCGGCTGTTTCGAACGCACGAATGAATTCCGGACGACAGTCGGGATATCCCGAATAATCCACGACATTCGCGCCAAAATAGATGCGGCTGGCCTCGCAGACCTCGGCATAAGCGAATGCCAGAGACAGAAAGATCATATTCCTCGCGGGAACATAGGTGGCTGGAATTCCTTCAGCACGATCTGTCGCCCCTCGATCCTTTGGGACGGTCATGTGATTGGTCAGAGCCGACCCACCGATGCCTTGAAGATCGACCGCTGTCACACGATGCTCTGCCACCCGTAGCGCCTTGACCACAGCACGGGCTCGTGACACCTCCACAGCGTGACGTTGTCCATACGCAATCGTCAAACAATAGAGCGCATAGCCATCAGATCGCGCCACGGCAGCTGTCACGGTGGAATCCAATCCACCGCTGAGAAGAATAACCGCTCTCTTCGGATCCTGACTCATAGGCATCGTGCCCTTGGACGAAGGGAAAATGCAACCGGCGGCACCTCAGCATCCATGAAGTTCACGAGCGATGCTGAACCGTGTGCGAAGAGGGACGGAATAAGACGAAGGGATACACTCGTAGAGGCAACAACGGAACGGAGGGAATCCGATTAGTCGCGATCTTCTTCCTTTTCGATTTTTTCCAAGAGCTCTTGTCGGGACTGGCATTCCACGCAAAGCTTTGCAAAGGGAACTGCTTCCAGTCGCTTCTCGCTGACTTCGATTCCGCATTCCGCGCAGATGCCGTATGTGCCTTCCGTCAGACGGACAAGCGCTTCGTCGATCGACTGCCGGCGCCGATTACGCATTTCCATCAGTGAAATGCCTAATTCCCGCTCCAAATCCATCAAGGCTTGGTCCCCCACATCACGCGCAGACTCAAGGCGTCGCTGCTGATCCTCCGTCAGCGATTGCCCCAGGCTCTCCTCAATTTCCTTGAGGATCTCCTGGCGTTTACTGAGCAGAATTTTTTGCAGCGCGTCGCGACGGCGTTCGCGGGCTTCACGCTCCTTGGGCGACTCCTTCACGCCGATCGGTGCCAGGATTCGACCCGAAACGCTTTCCCTGCCCTTATCTTCCCTTTCGGCTGGCTCACGATCTTTGTTGGTTCCTTTGGGAGACATTTTTCCTTTCGGCTGCGGTTTTTTCTTCGCTTGGACTTTAGCCGCCATAGGTCTCATAACCTTTCGTAATGAGTGCACGGCGAAAAAGTTCGGCTTCTATATCACGCCGCTGGACGGTTTGACAAGCCCTGGTAGGACGAATGTGGCAAGGTGTCAGGGGTAGACGATGGTCGAATGCACGTTGTGCCCGCCCAACTTCTCTCGGCCTTTGAGGCTTTTCAACTCGACGAGAAAGTCGAGGGCCTCAATTTCACCTCCAAGTTGGCGGATCAAATGCATGGTGGCGGCAGCCGTACCGCCGGTGGCAAGAAGGTCGTCGACGATGAGGACTCGCTCACCCATTCCAACCGCATCGCGGTGAATGGCCAGGGAGCTGGACCCATACTCGAGGTTATACTTGACTTCGAAAATATCAGCGGGGAGTTTCCCCGGCTTCCTGACTGGGACGAATCCGGCACCGAGCTGCATGGCCAGGGTTCCCCCCAGAATAAACCCACGCGACTCGATGCCGACAACCTTTGCGATACCCTTGTTGGCGTAACGGTCTGTTAAGTCATCTGCGATCGCGCGCAACGCTTTGGCATCTTTTAGAAGGGTGGTGATGTCGTAAAACAGGATGCCGGGTTTGGGAAAATCAGGAACTTCTCGGATCAGCGACTTGTAGTCCATACGAACGGTCGAACGGCCCCTCTACTACAGAAGGTCAGTCCGTTTCATCGTTTTTCTTTCGATGATGCCCCGCAACCTGACCAGAGCCGCAGTTTCGATCTGCCGCACACGTTCACGAGTCAGTCCCATCTCTTGACCGATCTCCTCCAGCGTTCGCGACTCTGCTCCGTCGAGGCCAAACCGTGCAAGGATAACAGTTCGCTCCTTCTCGGGCAACTCTTTTACCCACGCCATCATTTCCGCCCGTCGCAGCACACCTTCCGCTGTATCGGCGGGAGAGATACACAAGGGATCTTCAATGACGTCGCGAAGAAAGGTATCCTGTCCGTCACTGATCGGGCTATCAAGGGAGCATGTCGTGCGGACCAGTTGTTTGAGGTCGTCGATCTCGTCAGGCGTCGTCTTCATACGCACGGCCACTTCCGCGGCGGAGGGCTCCCGGCCTAACTCACGAACGAGATGCTCGACTCTACCAAGGTAGCGATTGAGCCGCTCGACGACGTGCACGGGTAAGCGAACGAGTTTGCCTTGATTGATAATGGCTCGTTCGATGAACTGTCGGATCCACCACGATGCATATGTGCTGAAACGAAACCCCCGTTTGTAGTTGAATTTTTCGACGGCCTTAATCAGGCCGAGGTTCCCCTCTTCCACAATATCAGCAAACGGAAATCCCCG
>DAISKX010000169.1:0-7282 GCA_036820725.1 Nitrospiraceae bacterium | reverse complement strand
ATTCCAACGCAGCCTGTTCCTCGGCCTGCTTGTCTTTCGGCAACTGGAACAGGCCCATTTCGGTGGCGCGCGCCGGATGCTCCTTGCGGAGCGGGTGCCCTGTCCACGTCAATGGCATCAGCAACCGTCGCAAATGCGGATGTCCTTCGAAGACGATACCGAACATGTCCCAGATTTCCCGCTCGTACCAATTCGCGTTCGCCCACAGATCGGCGATCGACCGGACCGACGGGGAGAGGCCGCGCAAGGGGACTTTGAGCCGCAACTCTTCATTCCGATCGAACGAGGCCAAGTGGTACACCAGGGTGAAATCGGAGGGCGGTTGACCCTCGCGATGTTGGCGAAGCCGCTCGTCCACCGCCGTGAGGTCGTACAGCATGCGATAGGGCCGCGTGACATCCTTCTTGAGATAGCGCAGAACCTCGCCGGATCGCTCGGGCGCGATCCAAAGGGTGGGAATCGTGTCGCAAGTCGTCTGGCTCGTAAAAGATGCTGCGTTGAACCGGCGGCGTAATTCCGTCCACACCGGCGCTTGTTCCATCGTCAACACAGGTTGGATCTCACGGTTCGGAAGAAGACGGGCGATTGCTCGTTCGTTCGCCGGAACGGCGCCATATGGCATCGGTGAGAGGCAGACTGTGCACCGGCGGATAGTCCGTTTGCTGCATGCGGCGTTCCCTCAGGGTATCCCGACGCGACGGCATGACGAGCGGCTGAACTTGTTGGGAACCGGCGATCCAGCTGAGGGGCCGCCGTTGGGTGCCGACTTTCTCTTGCAGGAGCAGGAGGCATTCCATGAAGGCATGGGGCGCCGGCGGGCAACCCGGGACATAGACGTCCACCGGAAGAAACTTGTCGACGCCCTGCACCACGGAATAGACGTCATACATGCCGCCGGAATTCGAGCATGAACCCATTGAGATCACCCACCTCGGCTCCAGCATTTGCTCATACAGCTGCTTGATGATCGGCGCGACTTTGATGAACACGGTCCCGGACACGACCATGACGTCCGCCTGGCGCGGACTTCCTCGAATGACTTCCGCCCCAAAGCGCGCGATGTCAAAGGTACTGGTGAGGCTGGTCGCCATCTCGACGTAGCAGCAGGACAGCCCAAAATTGAGCGGCCAGAGCGAGTGTTTGCGTCCCCAGGCGACTAAATCTTGAAGTCGGGCAAGGAGGACCCATTCATTAAGAGGTTGAGATGGGACGAGACCATTCCCCTCCGATTGGGGAGACCCTTTGCTATGCCACCATTGCACCGCGTTTCTCCTTTCCTGTTCGTCGCTCGCCCCGGCCGCGCGCAGTCCCACTTTGGCTGCTCCAATCGAGGGCTCCGGCTCGCCAGAGGTAGACAAGCGCCACCATGAGCAAGGCAATGAAGATGCCGGCTTCGACAAACCCGGTCCAACCAGCTTCCCGCGCCACGATCGCCCAGGCATAAAGATAGACGGCTTCCATATCGAACATCACAAACAACATGGCAATGAGATAGTATTGGATCGGAATGCGCAGATGGGCCGTGCCGGTCGGAGCGATCCCCGACTCGTACGTCTCTGCTGTGCCCCGCTCCGAGCCCCGCTGCTCTTTCCGTCCGTGGCGTTCGCCCAACAACGCGGGCGCACCGACCATCACGACAATGATGAACAAAACGATGAAGAAATACATGAGGAGCGGCCAGAAGGGATCGCTATTCATTGGCTGCGACTTCCATTCCGGTTGAGGACGCCCATGTTGAGATGGCAAGCAGGTGCACGGTTGTTGTGGGCCGTATAGAACCCTCAACTCGATGGTGAGACTGTAGGACGGACGAACGGACACGCGCGGCGAGACAGGCGGCCGGACTGCCGGCAACCTGTCCCGCGTGCAGCGCTGATCAGAGACAGTTACCGTTTGCTGCTTGGGTTTCCACCTTCGAAGCCAGGAGCCTGGCCTTGCGGAGGTAATGCACCCGTGCCGCTTGGACCTCCTCCGCCGGTCTTTTCTTCCCCCATCGATCCCGCGGAGGCTGGTTGATTGGTGACCCCCTGCTCGCTCCCGCCGGCTTTCGGCGCTTGGCGAGCATTGTTGATCTGTTCCATGTATTGGGAGATTTCCGGGCTCATATCCTTCGTCATGCTCGAAGTCCCACCCGGCGTCAAGTCAGCTTTCGTGGCTTTCAGAATGAGATTGCCACCTTGCTGCTTAAATTGGCTCCATTGAAGAGGAAGCTGATATTTGCTTTCGGTAATTTCCAACACCGCATATTCAATCTTCCCCGTCTTCTGGTCTTTGAGCAATTTTTCGATCGTACCAAGTGTTTCCCCTTGTGGATTCTTGACTGTCTGATCTAACATTCCGCCCTTTTCATCTTTCAGTTCCCCTCGACGGACCGGCACCACGTCATAGTGTTCAGGAATACCGGTTTTTCCGCCGGTCATATCGACCGCAGACTTTTCAACACCGGTCTTAGGCTGATTCATCCCTTGACCACCGCCGACTCCAGTGCTCGAACTCCCAGGCTGGTCTCCCGTCTGTGCATAAGACGGAACTGCCTGACCTGCCAATAACACTGCGCCCCCTAGGACCACTATACTCAATGTCTTCATACTCTCCTCCTTTGTATGTGGAAGATGGAATCCACCGATTAAGCCACCCTCCTCTAATGAATTGATAACAATCGACGTGGCCTCTCTATGCAACCATGACACTTCGTGCAAATTGCAGACCGATTGATAAAAGTACGGAGACGGGTCGGAGATGGGCTCACAGAAGGGAGATCGATGAATCCAGGAATGATGAAAGTTCCCATCTTAGGACAAAATGTCTTCTCTCCTGGACAAGAGGTCCGTATCTTCACCAACTGGTCAAGGCATGAAGCCGACCTGGTGCGCGCTGCGTATCGGCACTTGCCTTGCATTTCGCTTCACCTATTGGGGACTCGCTTGCCCCGATTGGGGAGGCTTACATCTTATGGAAGCGATTGGGAGAAAGCGGTGGGCCATCGCGGAGGGATACATCCCCTCGACGAGTACCGGACCGGCACCGCAAATGACGAGTCACGAAACGGTATGCATGCTGAACGCCTCCATGCAGGATGCTCATGTGCGGATCACGATCTTTTATGCAGACCGCGATCCGGTTGGTCCCTACCCGCTCATCGTCCCCGCACGGCGGACGAGTCACGTGCGTTTTAACGATCTCGTCGACCCGGAATCCATTCCGCATGACACCGATTTTGCCAGCGTGATCGAATCCGATGTTCCGATCGTGGTGCAGCACACCAGGCTCGACTCCAGGCAAGCAGAAAATGCGCTGCTCAGCACGATCGCCTTCGCGGGAAACGACTAAATGCCCTCCCAGAGCGCAAAACCAGTTATCTTGATCACCGGCAGCAGCGGCCTGATCGGCTATCACCTGGCCGACCTGTCCGCTGAAAAGTTTACCGTCGTGGGGTTCGATCGGCCCGGTGCTCCCCATCCGCCCCCCTCAGCCGACAATGTTCCTGTCGATTTGACGTCTGATGAGAGCGTCATAGCGGGCTTGCGGTTCGTTCGAGAACGCTATGGTGAGCGAATCGAGTCCGTCATTCACCTCGCGGCCTATTTTGATTTTTCCGGCGAAGCCAGTCCCCTCTATGAACAGGTGACGGTACAGGGCACGAGGCGCCTGTTGCGCGGGCTGCATGACTTGCACTTCGACATCGGGCAATTCATTTTTTCCAGCACCATGCTGGTGCATCGTCCCTGCGAGCCGGGACAGGCGATCGACGAGGACTGGCCGTTAGACCCTCGCTGGCCTTATCCGCAATCGAAAGTCCGGACGGAACGAGTTATTGAGGCCGAACGGGGCGCCTTTCCGGCAGTTATTCTCCGGATCGCCGGCGTCTACGACGACCAGTGTCATTCTATGCCGCTCGCCAATCAGATCGAGCGGATCAGGGAACGGCATATCACGAGCAAAATATTCCCCGGCCATATCTCCCACGGCCAATCGTTTCTTCACCTCGAGGATCTCGTCGATGCGATCGTTCGGGTCGTCGATCGTCGGCGGCAATTACCGTCCTCTGCAGTTTTCCTCCTGGGGGAACCGGAACCGTTGACGTATGACGAGCTGCAGCACCGATTCGGCAGGCTGATCCACGATGAGGAGTGGGAGACCACCCAGATTCCCAAAGTCATGGCGAAAACCGGGGCCTGGATGCAGGATGCGATGCCGCTCATCGAAGATCCCTTTATCAAACCCTGGATGATCGAGTTCGCCGATGACCACTACGCGCTGGATATCGGCAGGGCCAAAACGTTGTTGGGTTGGCAGCCATGGCACTCCCTGCGCGAGACATTGCCCAAGATGATTGCCGCACTGAAACGCGATCCACTCCTATGGTACCGCGAGCATGGACTCAGCCCTCCGAAAGACCTTGTAAAAGTGGCGGGTGACCCATGACCGATCCAGCCATACCACCGGGATGGAGCTATAATCCGTCGAGCTGGATCGAACGGCTCTGGCTCATCGGCGTCGCGCTGGTCGGGTTCGGGATCTCAGGATATCTGGCGCTCTATCAACTTGGATGGGTGAGCCGCGTATGGGAACCCTTTTTCGGTACGGGAAGCGAAGAAGTGTTGCACTCGTTTCTATCGACGTTGCTGCCGGTGCCCGATGCGGCGCTGGGAGCCGCCGCCTATGGCTTGGATGCCCTCACCGGGGCGATCGGCGGGACACGGCGGTGGCGTACCATGCCCTGGATGGTGCTCTTGTTCGGGCTCGCGGTCGGGCCACTGGGAGTGATCAGCGTGCTGTTGGTCATCGCCCAACCGGTGGTCCTGCACGCCTGGTGCACACTATGTCTGGTCTCTGCGGTGCTCTCCGTCGTAATGATCGGTCCTGCGATGGATGAAGTGTTGGCCAGTCTACAGTTCCTGAGAAGGTCGTACGATCGAAGAATCCCGCTGTGGCAGGCATTCTGGAAAGGAGAGAGGCGTGAATTGGTGATGTGATGATCTCGTGATTGGGTGATGAGGGTGAATCCTCACCTCACAAAATCGTACCTTCTTTCGAGTGAGGGGACCTCGGTGTGGCCACGATTCATCAGTCTGCTTCTCGGCATTTGGTTGACCGCAGCGCCTGACCTGCTGCACTACGGCGGCCAGGCGCGAACGAATGATTACATCATAGGCCCATTGATCATGACCTTTGCGATGATTGCCATGTCCGAATCCACGAGGTCGGTACGTTGGATCAACGTGCTATTGGGCAATTGGATGGTGATCGCTCCGGTAGCCTTCGACTATTCAATTGCGCAGGCACTTCACAGTCAAGCGTTAGGCCTAGCGGTCGCACTCACAGCTCTGATCAAAGGCTCGATGGTGGAACGGTTTGACGGTGGTTGGGCGACACTGTGGAGAAGGTCTGAGTTATGAGGTCTGAGTTGTTGAATGGTGAGCGATACATCAAAGACGACTGGCGTGTGAAACGTGTATCTAAAACTAGACATTCAGAACTCAGAATTCAGAACTTGCAATCCCCCGTGCGGGAGCCGGGACCGAGAAAGCCGCCGAGGGAAGAGCCTCCGGACTCTCCGCCTCCCAAGGAAGACCCTCCACGGGAGGACCCTCCACGGCGAGATCCGGATGATGAACAACCTCCAATGAAAGTACGAGACACGCCATGATGACGTTTCTGGCTGGCACCATGTTCCTTTTGCTGATTCTCACGGCCCTCTATGCCTTCGGGGTGTTCGGAACACCCTATCTGGGCGCGTTCCGTTTCGCGTTTTATCTCATCCTCCTGATCTTCGTCGTGGTGATCGTCTTTTCAATGGGCAACGATCCGTTCAAAGGATACGATCCAACGCCGAAGACCCCCTGAGCATCGACGCGAGTGGACCCGCTGCATACCATACCTCCCGAGCGTCGATCGCTGATCCCCCGGCGGCGGCCTGCTCCTGGACCAGGCAAACCGGCGGTGGAACGTCATCTGTGGGAAATCACAGCCGTCAGGGACGTGATTACGCTCGCGATCGGATTTGTCCTGATCTGGGCGCTCTACAGTCTGCGTTCAATCTTTGTCCCGATCTTTGTGGCGATGATCTTCTCATATCTCGCCAATCCCCTTATTAGAACGACGGAACGGAAGTGGTCGTTTCCAAGGCCCCTTACCGTGTCGCTCCTGCTCCTGCTGTTTTCGCTGGTTACGGCCGGTCTCCTCGTAGGCATCGGACCGTTGGTGAACAATCAGGTGCAGACCCTGGTGAAAAAGATGCCGGGTTACGTCGCGAGACTGAACGAGCAATTGGGAGACATGGGCAGCCTGTCCCACCACCTGGAAACGACGCTTATCAGTTTCAAGGAAGACCCGTTCTCCTTTCTTCACCCGTTTTTCGCCGGTACCGGGCAGGCTTTCGGCCTGCTTGGTTCCGTGATCGGCACGACGATCAATGTGGCCCTGGCCTTCTTTCTCATTCCGCTCTACTTTTTCTTCTTCGCCTGGCACTTCGAGCGCATGCAGTCATATCTGTCCTGGTTTATTCCGCGCAGCCGTCGCGAACGAGCCTTTGCTGTGCTCGGTCGGATGGACGCCGCGGTGAGCGGATTCTTCCATGAACGTCTCCTTATCGCTCTGATCACTGGAGTCCTGTATGCCCTGGCCTGGGGCCTCGTCGACGTCCCCTATTGGTTCCTGCTTGGCATCGGCACAGGTCTGTTGTCCCTGATTCCGTATGTGTCGGTCCTCGGATGGCCCCTGGCACTGGTGTTCAAATACCTTGATTCGCTTGGAGGGTCGGGAATCGGCGCCGGTTGGCTCCCCATTGTGCTCTGGCCCAGTCTCGCGTATCTGATCGTTGCCTTTATTGAAAACTGGATCTTGACTCCGCTCTTACAGAGACGGTCCAGCGATATGAACGCCGTCACCCTGTTGATCGTCATGTTTATCGGCGGCGCGGTAGCCGGATTGTTTGGGCTTATTTTCGCGATTCCTGTGGCCGCCTGCATCAAGATCGCATTCGAGGAATTTGTCGTGCCCCAATGGTCGCGGTGGGCCGCCCACGAATGAAGGACCTATGATTCGCTCATGGCCCTGGCAATGGAAGATCGTCGCGGTTGTTCTCCTGCTTCTTCTCGTCTATGCCGTCTGGGATTTTCTGTGGGTCAATGTTGGTCACAGGGGCTCGGTTGAATAGCAGCGCCGGGGATCCCAGAGGCTGTTCCGGCAAAAGGAGTCTGTCATGTCGATAGGGAACTTACGAGGTCGTCCGGAGGTCGTTGTCATCACCGGGGCATCCGCCGGAGTCGGGCGCGCCACT
>DAISKX010000168.1:0-7290 GCA_036820725.1 Nitrospiraceae bacterium | reverse complement strand
GGCTCCCCCGGCGCAGGTGAGTCGTCGTGGACAGTCTGTCGGATGACTTGCTCAGCCGGAGGAATAGACCCCGCGCTCGCCAACCGGAAGGCACTGTCCGCCAGCGGCTCCATGACCGGCGGTTCCGGGCTCTGAACGGGTAATGGGACGGCTGAATCCGTCGCGGATGGAGTTGCCTCCGCCGTCGCCGGAGCCACATTCAGATCGAAGGCGGGGGCCAGCTTCCGAGCAATGGCGCTTCCCGGCGCCAGGGCCTGCACCTTCTCAAAGAGTTCTGCAGGCAGCGTCGGCATCCCTGGTTCGGGATGTTCGAGCAGGATTTCTACCGCGCGGCCGAAATGCTGCGCGGCTGCCGCTCCGTCTCCTTTTTCCTCGCACAGCTCACCGAACAATTCCAGCATTGGAACGGAATTGGGTTCAACCTTGAGATATTCCTGGATCAGCGAGTTGGCTAACAGGTGTTCCTGAGACCGCAGGGCGGCCCCCGCCAGAAACCGATACTCTCCCAGGGCGACGTTCAAATTTCCCTGCAACAGGTGCAGCCGGGCGAGAAGCTGGCAGATTTGCGGATTACCTGGTTCCCGGCTGAGGAGTTGAGTCAACATCGCTTCCGCACCCGCGTACTGCCCTTCCTCCATCCGGCGCGTGGCTTCCCCGAGCAGATCACCAGGTTCTATGTTCTTGGCCGTCGACGCCGACGAGGATTTTTGCGGTTGAGCCGCCGTTCCCGTTGTACCGCCGTCGTCCTTGAGCATTCCGGTCATTTCTTTGGCCTCGGCGTTCTGCGAGTCCAATCGCAAGACCGCCATGTAGGCATCGCGCGCGTCTTCGTGGCGTTGCTGCGCGGACCGCTCCCGCCCAAGCTGCAAATACACCTTGATGGCTTCGTCCTGCAGATTCTCCTGCACGCAGAGCTCGGCGACTCGTTGCTGCGCATCGAGATTGGAGGGATCCTGCGTGACGATCTTGCGATAGATATCCAACGCCTCCCTGCTTTTCCCCTCTTTCAGATAAAACTTGCCGAGGGTCAGGTAGTCCTGGACAGCGCTGCTCAAGAGACCGCGTTCTGCATTCAGGTCTCCCAGGTGCCGGTACACCTCATATCTGGCCGCATCGACTTTCAGGATTTTTTTGTAGGCCGCGATAGCCTTGAGGGTGGACCCTTCCGTCCGGAACGCCGCGGCGGCTTGCAGGTAGGCCGTAATAGCTTCGGCATTGGCGTTTCGCTTGAGGTGGAGGTCCCCGATCGAGTTAAAAATGCTTCCGTCGGTGGGCGACTCCAGAATGAGTTTTTTCCACTCGGTGATGGCTGCTTCATACTGCCCTTTGGATGCAAACAACTGCGCGTTCTGGAGCACCGTTCTGCGGTCGACAGCCAAGACAAATCTCCCTTCGGCTCGTGAGTGTAAACGCTAACAGTATCAATGGTTTTTGTCAAAAATAATTGGGAAAATGTTCGCGGGAAATACGCGGCGGATGAGTGACAAAAACAAAGCGACCCCCTCCGGAACGGGAGGAGGTCGCATCAACGCGTGCGAAACAGATCTCAGGAAGCCGGCGCCATACCCTTGAGAACATTGGCGGCCTGCGGCCCCTTTGCTCCCTGGACGATCTCGAATTCGACGTTTTCACCTTCCTTGAGTGTCTTGAATCCATCGCCTTGCAGTGCAGAATAATGAACAAAGACGTCTTCGCCGCTATCGAGGCGAATAAACCCAAATCCTTTCCTGTCATTAAACCACTTCACCGTACCTTTAGTCTTCACACAATCCTCCTTTCATCAACAAACAGAACAAGTTACGCGCCTCCCCGAGGATCTGACGCAGGGACCATGATGATGCAATAAGGAAAAATGATGCGGGGTAGCGCGACGGGGTCCTGAGGAACGTTGAAGCGATGCACGAACCCATCATAACCTACTGAAAAGTGCGCAGGCCAATTACCATATGATTTCAAATCTTGTCAAGCAGTAGTTTCGTGCAGGAGGCCTCTGTCTGTTTACAAGGTCCAGCGAGTCTTTTATAGTGACCCATCACCTATAGACTCTCCCAGAGCGCGTGGGCCTCCAGACCATCCTAGATCGATACATCTTCCGCGAATTGCTCTCTCCATTCCTCATCAGCTTGGGGGCGCTCTGCTTTGTGATGCTCACCAAGGAGCTGCTTCGGCTCGTCGAGTTACTGGTGTCGAAAGGGGTCGCCTTTCTGTCGGTCCTGAACGTATTCGCGCATCTTCTGCCGTCGTTTCTTGTGCTCACGCTGCCCATCGCCGGCATCATCGCCTCCATCACGGCGTTCGGCCGTTTCTCCTTCGATAAAGAGCTGGTGGCGATGCGGGCAGCCGGTCTCAGTCTTGTACGCCTGTCCCATCCCGTGTTCGTCTTCGCGTTGCTGGTCTTTGGATTGACCCTGACCCTGTCACAATGGGGCCAGCCCTGGAGCAATGTGAATTTGAAGAAGGTGGCTCTGAATCTGCTTCGTGATGAATTGGTTCTTGAATTGGAACGAGGGGTGTTCAATGAAACGGTTCCGAAGATGGTCATCTACGTTCCCGACGCCCAGTCCGGACAGGACCTCACAGGTATTTTCGTGTCGGACGACCGGAACCCGGATGACCCTCGCGTCATCGTGGCCCAACAATATTTCGTGATGACCGATCCGAAGTCGAACCAGATTGCATTACGCTTGGTGGACGGTGTGATCCATAGCCGGCCCGACAATGTGGAGCAATACAGCAAGGTATCCTTCTCAACCTATGACCTCAAAATGAGTTTCAACAAGAATCTCTATGGCACCGATGAGCGTTCTTCCATCGACACCATCCTCACCAGGCTGGACCAATCCGACTGGAAGGATACGGGTGCGCTCCGGCGGTTGATGGAGCATTATAAGGATCTGGCATTTCCGACTGCGTCCTTGGTGTTCTGTATACTGGGCGTCCCGGTAGGGATCGTCTCTAAACGGTCCGGGCGCATGGGTGGCTTTGCGGTCGGCGTCCTCGTGGTCGTCATTTACTATGTCCTGAATGTGGCCTGCGAATTTTTAGTCACGACCCTCATCATCCCGCCGTTTGCCGGTGCATGGCTGCCCAATACGCTGTTTCTCGTGGCGACCGTTATTTGGTTTATCAAGATGAACCGGCACTGAGACGATGACAATTCTCTTTCGCTACATTCTTCGGGAATACATGAGAATCTTTTTCATGTGCTTTTCCGGCCTCATGACCATTTATCTGGTCATCGATTTCTTTGAAAAGGTCAGGCGGTTTCTCCGGTACGACGCGCACGTCCTGGACGTCCTGGTCTATTTTGCTTTGAAGACACCGGGCATCTCTTATCAAATCACCCCGCTGGCCGTCTTGATGGCTACGTTGCTGACGATCGGGGTTCTGTCGCGCAGTCATGAAATCACCGCGATGCGCAGTTGTGGAATCAGTCTGTACTGGATTGCGTCCCCGTTTCTGTTCTTCGGTCTCATCCTCGGCGTAGTCTTGCTCCTGCTTACTTCCACGGTGATTCCGCTGTCCTCCGCGCGTGCAGATTTGATCAAGGCGACGAGGATTGAAAAGAAGACTGCGCCTGTCTCGTTGAAGTCTCCGCATCCGTGGGTGCGCATTGGGAATCAGAGGTTGCTCAATTTCCGGAGCGTGACGGACCGGGGGGCGACCTTGCAGGGTGTACGCCTGTACACGCTCGGCAATCAGTTTGAATTACGCTGGATCATCGAAGCGAGTGAGGCGCGTTTCACCGGTCAAGGCTGGGTGTTGCAGGAGGGAACCAGGCGCGTGTTCCGCAAGGATGGCACGATCGACGTGTCCGATTTCGTGTCGGAGCCGCTGGCACTTTCTCAGATTCCCGATGATTTTACGACGTGGTTTGAGATGGATTCGGAAACCATGACCTTCAAGGACATGCGGGGATTTGCCGACCGGCTGAGTCAGGATGGCACGGTCCTGCCTCGACTGATGACCGATTATTATGGCCGCCTCGCCTATCCCTTCGTCACCGTCGTGATGGTCATCGTCGGCATTGCATTGAGCCTGCGTCGAACCGGCGTGCGCGGAAGCGGCATGGCCATGGGGATCGGTCAGGCGCTGGCCGTAGGATTTTTCTATTGGACCACCCACTCGGTCGCGATTGCATTGGGACGTGGGGGCGTACTCACCCCCGTCCTTGCCGGGTGGATGGCAAATCTTGTGTTCGTGGCATTCGGCGGCTATCTGTTGTTGAAGGTCCGCTATTGACCGGACACAACAGAGCTACGGCGCGTGGAAGTTGACTGTCTCCGATCCTTCCGGTAAGAAGAAGCCCATGGTCACTCAGGACACCATCACTGCCTCATGACATCCCGTGTAGTCATTACCGGTCTTGGCGTCGTCTCGCCGATCGGCATAGGGGTTCCTCAATTCTGGAAATCTCTGTTGGCCGGGCAGTCGGGTATTACGGCGATTACCTCCTTCGATCCCTTTCCCATCGACGGGTATCGGTCAAAAATTGCCGGCCAAATTCACCAGTTTGCTGCGGACCAGTATTTGCCCGGCGGACAAGGCGACCGGGTTGACCGATACGCTCAATTTGCGTTGGTCGCCACACAAGAAGCCGTCACCGATGCCGGCCTGCGAATGGAAAAGGAGCATCCCCACCGTGTCGGGGTCGTCGTCGGGGCCGGCATGGGGGGCATGGTCATGGGCGAACGCGAAATCAAGCAACTCTACGACCAGCAGCGACCCCAACGCGTTCATCCGAACTTCATTCCGGTCATCACACTGAACTCTGCCTCCGGCATCGTTGCCGTGGCTCAAGGAGCCAAAGGTCCCAACCTGACGATCTCCACGGCCTGTTCATCGAGCGCGCACGCGTTAGGACAAGCGATGAACCTTATTCGACAAGGTACAGCGGATGTCGTCATCACCGTGGGCGCGGACGCCAGTATCACGCCGTTGGTCTTTGCCGGGTTCTGCTCCCTGCGGGCGCTGTCGACGAAATACAATGAGACGCCGCACAAAGCTTCGCGCCCGTTCGATCGCGGCCGCGACGGGTTTGTCATGGGCGAGGGATCCGGTGCGCTGATTCTTGAGTCCATGGCCCATGCGAAAAAAAGGAAGGCGCGGATCTATGCCGAAGTCGCCGGCTATGCTGCGACGAGTGAGGCGTACCATATGGTGATTCCGCGGGAAGACGGGGTGGAAGTGGCGACCACCATGCGGCTCGCGCTTGAAGACGCAGGGTTGACGCCCGGAGTCGTGGATTACATCAACGCGCATGCAACCTCGACCGCAGTGGGCGATGCCGTGGAGATCAAGGCCATTCGTCAGGTCTTCAAACAACGCGCGGAGAAGATCGCCATCAGCGCGACAAAATCCCTGGTCGGCCATACGCTCGGAGCGGCCGGTGCGCTGGCCGGGATTGTGTCGAGCCTGACGCTGCAGACCGGGCAGATCCATCCGACTGTGAATTACGATGATCCCGATCCAGCCTGCGCCCTCGGCGGCATTTCCAACGAGGTCCAAGAACGAAAGACAAAAGTTGCCATGATCAATGCCTTTGGATTCGGCAGTAACAATGCGGCGGTGATCCTTAAAAAGGCCGCGGCCTAGACATGTCCCATCCATGCACGTCTGGAAAGGCCGCGTGGTTCACTCCGCAGCGGAACGATTGATGGCTCCACATTCAGACGCGGGCGACAAAATCATCGGGGCATTGGGGGATTACCTCAAGCGAGATCCGGCAACGATCCAGCCGAGCAATCATTTGCGAGACGACCTCGGCCTGGATTCCATGGCGGTCATCGAGCTCTTGTACCGGATCGAGGAGACGTTCAATTTGCAAATCCCGGATCAGGATCTGCCCGGTCTCACTTCCGTGCAGCAGGTCATTTCCTATGTCGAGAAGCGCCTCCATCCACCCCGACCCGCTCAGAAGCCGGCCAAACAGACGGCTGCCAAGCCATCAAAGGCGAGGAAGCGTTCCTGAGACATGGCACGGCTCCCCAGCATACACTCCCTCTCGTTAACCGTGATCCACCGCTTCCTCGGAGGGGAATTGATCGGTCCGCCGGATGCCGTGATCACCGGGCTTTCCGGTCTGGAGAATGCGGGGGCTGGCGACCTTGCCTATCTGGCATCGGATCGGTTCCTTACGGCAGCACGCACGAGCGGGGCAGGTGCTTTGATCACCTCCCGCCGCCTGCCGGAGGTCGCGACTCCTCAATTGATCGTGGACAATCCCGCCTATGCTTTTGCCCGCGTCGCGCAACAGTTTTTTGTTCCTCCCTACCGGCCTCGCGGAATCGCGGCGGACCTCGCTCGGGGCGAGCCTGGCTCAATCGGCCCGGACGTCTCGATCTGGCCGCGCGTCACATTGGGCGATCGCGTGTTGATCGGCGCGCGAGTGACCCTTTTCCCAGGTGTCTTCATCGGCGATGATTCGGTGGTCGGTGATGATTCTACCCTGCACCCGAATGTCGTCGTCCGGGAGGGTTGCACCATCGGGGCCCGCGTGATCATTCACAGCGGCACAGCGATCGGCAGTGATGGATTTGGATATGTTCAACATGACGGACGGCACCATAAAATCCCGCAACTCGGTGGAGTCACCATCGAAGATGATGTGGAATTGGGTGCGAACGTTACCATCGATCGCGCAACGTTGGGACAGACTATCGTGAAACGAGGCACCAAGATCGATAATTTGGTTCAGATCGCACACAACGTCACGGTGGGCGAACACAATATCGTCGTCGCGCAGGTAGGCATCGCAGGCAGCACGACGCTGGGGAAATACGTGATGGTCGGGGGGCAAGCCGGGTTAGCCGATCACCTGAACATCGGTGACCACGTGATGATTGCGGCAAAATCAGGAGTGACGCGAAGTCTGGAGGGGGATCAGATCGTCTCCGGCGCCCCGGTCATGCCGCATGCCTTGTTCCTCAAAGCCCAGGCCGTTATTCCTCAGCTTCCCGAACTACGCCAGCGCGTTCGAGACCTTGATGAACGCATGCAAGTCGTCGAGAAGAGATCGAAACACAAAAGTTCGCGCCGTAAACCACGAACGTAGCACCATCCTGGCCATCCATTTTAGACTCCCTCCTTCAACACGGTTCGCCAGAAAAATAGCTTCGACCAGAAGAAGCCTCCCCAGGGCATCAGGTAGGCTGCAATGCCGTGTACATGCCCCGTCCAGACACTGACCGTCGAAGCGGTCAACAACATCGCCATGCCTGCGAGATATGCGAATGCTAAAGATTCCGATAGCACAGACGGCGTAAGCAGACGGTCGGTCGGCCGGGCGTT
>DAISKX010000167.1:0-7299 GCA_036820725.1 Nitrospiraceae bacterium | reverse complement strand
AGTGTGCTGGATACGGCCTGCGCCAGAGTCGCGCTTGGGCAGGTCGCCGAGCCGCCGGCGCTGGAAGACGCGCGCCGTCGAATTTCCCTCATCAATACAGAAATCGACATCCTGGAGCGGGAAGCCATCACCGGCGGCAATCACCGGGACCGCCTCGATGAATTGGTCAGGGAGAAAGCGGCGGAAGAAAAGCGCCTGGCCGAACTCAGAATCCGTTGGGAGCAAGAGAAGAAGCTGGTCGGCGAAATCGCCGCCATTCGACAGAAACTGGAGCAAAATGCAGCGCCCCTTAAGACGGCCGACAAACCGAATGACAAGCCGTCCGAGAAGCCACCGGACAAGCTGACTCCACAGGAAATCGAGACACTGCAGGCCGACCTGACGCGCCTGAATAGAGAATTGATGACCATCCAAGGGGAGAATCCACTGCTCCAACCCTGTGTGGATGGCCAAGCTATTGCTCAAGTCATCTCGGCCTGGACCGGCATTCCCATAGGACGGATGGTCAAAGACGAAATCAATACCGTGTTGAATCTACGGGAGCATTTGGAGAAACGCGTGGTAGGACAATCCCATGCCATGGATGCGCTCAGTCAGCGGCTGCGCACGGCACGAGCGAAGTTGGAAGATCCCCGCCGGCCCATTGGCGTCTTCATGTTCGTCGGACCGAGCGGCGTCGGCAAGACCGAAACCGCCCTGACGCTGGCCGAGTTGTTGTTCGGGAGCGACCAGAACCTCACGACCCTCAACATGTCTGAATTCAAGGAAGAGCATAAAGTCTCCCTGCTCATGGGGTCGCCTCCAGGCTATGTCGGTTACGGCGAGGGAGGCGTGTTGACCGAAGCCGTACGTCGACGGCCTTACAGCGTGGTCCTGCTCGACGAGATGGAAAAGGCCCATCCCGGCGTACAGGACATTTTCTACCAGGTCTTTGACAAGGGAATGATGAAGGACGGCGAGGGGCGGGACATCGACTTTAAAAATACCGTCATCATCATGACCTCGAACGCGGGTACCGATTCGTTCATGAAGCTCTGCGCCGATCCGGAGACCCGTCCCGAACCGGAAGCACTGGCTGAGGCCATCAGACCGGATTTGCTCAAATATTTCAAACCGGCGTTTCTGGGGCGGGTCATCGTCGTCCCATTCTATCCGATCTCTTCGGATATCATGCGACGGATCATCGAATTGCAGCTCAGCCGAGTCCGCAGTCGAATCAAAGAAAATCACCGCGCGGCGATGTCGTACGACGAAGCGCTGATCACGGCGATTGCGAGTCGCTGTACCGAGGTCGATAGCGGCGCACGGAACGTGGATCACATTCTGACTCGTACGCTCTTGCCGGAGCTCTCGAAGGAGTTTCTCGGGCGCATGGCAGGAGGCGACGCAGTCACCAAGGTCCATATCTCTGTCGAGCCCGGCGGAGCGTTCCGCTATGAGGTGGCCTAGTTTTGCTTTTCCCCTCCTTCCTTGTCCTCTCCCCCAACGGGGGGAGAGGAGGCGGTGAGGGGGCAACAATGAGTGTTGGGGGGCAGCGAATCCCATGAGCCAATGGTGAGGTAAGCCGATGGCAATCAGGAAAGCTGTTCGCATGGATATCCCGCTTCTCCCGCTCAACGGCGATGCGATGGAGACGTTCCGAGACCGCCATTGCGATGTCGGGTGGCTGCCCAAAGACAGTCGCGTGTATCGGTATGGCTCCGATGAAACGCAAGCGAGGTGGAGTCGCGGTCAGTGGGTCAATGTGACAGAAGACCTGTTTCATTTCACGGACGAGGCTTTGGAAAAGTGCGCGTTGCTCGACGCGACATTCTGGACCATGGAAACGGAACAGGAAACAACCCAGCGAGAAAAAGCCAAGCGGGAGGCAGCGCTGCTCATGAACGGCAGGTCTGCAGCGGGCAAGGTTCCCGAAGTCTGGCGGAATCCCAGTCCCGAATATCAGACAGCGGGGAATAAGCCGGCGCCTATCTGGAACAGCGCGGCGTGGCGGGCCACATTGATTGCTTTGGAGGATGTCCCGGTCTATTTCGGCATTGCAGGTCCTATGGCATTCGACCTCTCGACAGGCAAGCGGTATCGCGGTACGGGGGATCAAATTGCGCATCGGTTGTATCCGGGTGGGGCATCTCAACTTCTCATCAGCGGAATGGAATTCGACAAATTTACGTTCGTGCCGCCGGAGAGGATGATGTGGACACGCTGGCCGCAGCACCATTGAAGATGACAAGCAAACTCATTGGCCACTGCGAGGTTTGAGGGAAGGAGCACTATGGGAGGACCAGGATTTAGATTCCCCGGGCCTGTGTGCCAAGAGGGATACCCTCTAGATGGCGGCACGTCGGCCTTGACATTGATGCCGTCCCCCGCTCCTCTGGGATGCAACGCGACGGTCGATGGTCCGCAGACGTTCCACCCGGCAGAGCCTGGTACCGAATCAGTCGATCCCTGCTTGGAAGCCATGAACCGAGATATTGAACAGAGGATGCTGAAGGCGGCGGATGCCTACTATGCAAAGGAAGATTTTCGCTGGTTCTTCACGTATGCGCACGCCAAGATTACGGAACAAATCAATAGGAATCTCACGGCATTTCAACGACCGAATGCGCTCCTGAGGTTGAATATGCATTTCGCCGAGGAATTCTTGAGAGCCATTGCAGGGGAATCGCATGAGAAATGGAAGAAAGCTTTCAATGTGTGCAAGGCATTTGAAAAAGGAGCGGCGAGCACGGCGTTCTTGGTCGGTGAAGTGGAGATCTGTGGGGCCGCAATGGCCAATGTTCATATCCATATAGATTTAGCGGCAGCGATCCGAGAGGTGGGCTGTCTCCCTCCTGCCGATTACGGGAATATGGTGGTCTTCGTGAATCGTGGCGCGCTAGCGGCAACGGTCCGTCTCAGAGGCAAGGTCGTAGGGGCAGCGGAAACGATCGTAAGTCAACTGATGGCGCCGGTCGTAGACATGGAGGTTAAAGCTTGGCGCAACACAGTCTATCAAAACGCCTGTAATGCACTCGTTCCCGATGTCGAGCCAGCGTTCAGCCGACGTGTGCGCTATTGACCATGGACTATCATTTCATGCAAGGCTGTTATCCGATGAGATATGTCACACGATTAAGAACATTCTTATGAAAGTGTGACATGGAGCAATCCGCACGATTTTCGACCGAATGAGAGGAAGCGAGTGACGGCATGATCATTGCTCAACAACACGGAAGAGCTGAGGCAGCAAGACAGTAGAACGGAGTTCATATGCCACACACACAGGAAAATAGGCTGATCGGCATCGAGACACCGCTGGGGAAGGATGTCCTCCTGCTCCGAGGGTTTTCCGGGCAGGAAGGTCTCTCGCGGTGCGCCAACTTCGATCTTGACCTCCTCTCGCACGATCCCGATGTTAAATTCGAAGATATCATCGGCAAGCGAGTCACGTTGCGGGTCACCCTCGGCGCCGACAAGAAACGATACTTCAACGGGTTTATCAGCCGGTTCATGCAGACGGGCAGCGACCGCGGGCTCGCGAACTACCGGGCCACTATGGTGCCCTGGCTGTGGTTTCTTACGCGGACATCGGACTGTCGCATATTTCAGAAGAAATCGATCCCCGACATCATCGAGAAAATCTTTGAGGACTTAGGCTTCACGGACTACAAGGTGCACCTGCAAGGCTTTGAACCGCTCGACTACTGCGTCCAGTATCGCGAAACGGATTTCAATTTCGTGTCCCGCCTGATGGAACAGTATGGGATCTTTTATTTCTTCGAACACGAAAAGGACAAACATACGTTGGTCCTCGCGAACGATCCCGATGCCTGTCAGCCATGCAAGGAACAGGAGACGGTCAAATGGGATGCGCAGGGGAGCGGCGCCCTGGCCGAAGACGTCATCACGACTTTTCAATGGGAACAGACACTTCGCCCAGGGAAGTATGCCGTGACGGATTACAATTTTGAGACGCCGAGCACCAGCCTCGCTGCAGAAATGAAAAGTACGATCGAGGTTGGGGGCAACGGCAGGTTCGAAATTTATGATTACCCAGGGGAGTACGGTAAGAAGAATCAGGGCGACACGATCGCAAGGCTTCGGATGGAAGAAGAAGAAGCGAGGTGTGTGGTGGTGAGTGGGACGAGCTCGTGCCGCGTGTTCACATCAGGCTATCGGTTCGATCTCATAGACTATGTACGCCAAGACATGAATCAAGCCTATCTGCTCACGAGTGTGCACCATGCAGCCTCGGTGGGCGGGACTTACACGACGACCGCATTAGCCAAGGACGAGTCGGCCTACACGAATTCCTTTACCTGTATTCCGCATAAGATTCCATTCCGTCCCCCGCAGGTAACACCGAAACCAATTATTCAAGGCTCGCAAACGGCCGTGGTGGTTGGTCCAGCAGGAGAGGAGATCTATACAGACAACTATGGGCGTGTAAAAGTACAGTTTCACTGGGATCGAGAAGGACAATTTGATGAGTATAGCTCCCCATGGATTCGCGTCTCGCAGGTGCATGCGGGAAAAGGCTTTGGTGGGATCGACACCCCTCGTATCGGCGAAGAGGTGATCGTGGGGTTTCTGGAAGGAGACGCCGATCAGCCTATTATTGTAGGGCGTGTCTACAACGCGAAGAACATGCCACCGAACGGTATGCCTGGTGCGGGCATGGTCAGTGGGCTCAAAAGTAACAGTACGCCCGGTGGCGGTGGAAACAACTGCATCATGATGGACGATACCAAGGGCAACGAATTGTACAGCATGAACGCCCAATACAACTGCACGGAGAATGTGGGGAACAATCGCACGACGACCATCGGGGTCGATGACTCGTTGACGGTGGGAACCAATCAAACAGTAGGCATCGGCGCGGATCGGAAAGAAACCGTCGGTGGGACCGAAAACGTCACCATCACCGGCCACCGTACCGAGACTGTCAATGGTGGTGAGACCGTTACCGTCAATAGTGGGCGCAGCCATACTGTGAATGGCATGCAAACAACGACGATTTCCGTCGCGGAAGTACATTCAGTGGGCGCGGGTCGCATGCACAATGTCGGTGCTGCCGAGGCTATTACAGTCGGGGGCGGGCAGGCGATTAGTGTTGGAGCTGCCCAAGCTATCAGTGTTGGCGGTGCGCAAATGGTGAACGTCGGGGCGCTTCAGTCGGTAAATGTTGGTGGACCGCATAAGCTTTCGGCAGCCGTCATCAGTGAGACGTCGAAAGGGACCATTAACATTAAGGCCGGTGCCACGACAATTGTCGAAGCACCTACCATTATACTCAAAGCCGGTGGCAGCAAGATTATTATGAATTCGGGCGGCATTACGATTAAGGGCGCCAAGTTCACGATGAAGGCCGACGGAAGTGGGTCCATCAAAGCCGGCGGTTCGATCAAAATCAAAGGTTCAAACCTTGGAGAGGACTGACGATGAGTAAGATCGATGTCGAAAGTACACCAGCTCTCTTCACTGAAATCGCTGAATGGGCAACGGTTGGGAGAGAAGGCGTGTCAATCGCCCGATTCTCCGGCTTCAATAGCGAGGGACGGTTTCTGATTGTCCTTGATGACACCCCCCAACCAGTGGCGGCGCTTTCTACCGTCGGGTTGTCGGAGGATGACGTCGGTGCAAAGATTGTTGTGGCATTCGAGAATGGCAGTGTGCGCTGTCCTATTATCATAGGCAGAATACAAAAAAACCGGACGCAAGTAACTGACTTAACCTCAAAAGTGGATGGAGAACGCCTCGTTCTGCGGGCCAATCGAGAGATCGAATTGCGCTGTGGGGATGCGAGTATCGTTCTGACGCGCGCGGGAAAGGTGCTGATCAAGGGGAACTTTGTGCTGTCTCGTTCGCGTGGGGCCAATAAGATCAAGGGCGCCTTCGTGGACATTAATTAAGTCTATCGCAGAGTCATGTGGCAGCTTGACAACAGAACCCCCTTCGCCGCCGAGCGAACGTGGGTCCGTGATCGAGATGGAGCCGAAATCTGGCTGGTGGCAGCGAAATGCACGTTTGATATCAAGCCTGATGGGTCCACGGAAGTTGCCACAGAACAGCCGCCGGTGATTATGGCGCCCGAATATTACGATCCATCCAAACCGGTCCAATCCAGTTTGAAATACGATACCGATCTGGTGAGGACCAAACCTACGACTGATGTGCTTGTGAGCGGGCATGCGTATGCACCAGGCGGCAAACTCATTGAGGAGATGGAAGTCAGTCTGCGTGTAGGGTCCATTCAGAAGCGACTCCACGTGACCGGCGACCGGGTGTGGCAGGGTCGTTCTCCCTCCCGCCCCAGACAATTCGTCAAAATGCCGCTAGTGTACGAGCGTGCCTATGGTGGTGTGGATCCAGGGAGTAAGGATGGTCCGAACCCCCAATGGGATGAACGCAATCCGCTTGGGACAGGCTATGCGCTATCGCGGAAGGTAATTGACGGCTTGAAGCTACCCAACATCGAGTACCCAGATCAGCTCATACGCAAATGGGATGATAGACCGACCCCGGCCGGGGTTGGACCGATATGCGGCCACTGGAAATCACGAGTCAGCCTGGCTGGAACCTATGACGACTGGTGGCAACAGGAGCGGTTCCCGCTGCTTCCGCAAGATTTCGACGATCGGTATTTTCAATCCGCTCCTGTAGACCAGCAGGCGCCGGAGTTCTTCATCGGCCGGGAGACAGTTACCCTCCAAAATCTGACTCCAAACGGACGATTACAGTTCCAGCTGCCTCATGTCCGTCTGGGATTTGAGACATTCTTCAGTACGGGGGAGCGTCAAGTGCACGAGAGGCCGAAGCTCCATTCGGTCATAGTCGATGCGGACCTCTCGAAGGTCTCTATAGTGTGGCACACAGCGTTGTCCTGCCATCCGAAGGTCCACAAACTCATGAAAACGCGGATCTTTCAAAAGAGAGTGGTCGCATTGGGAAGTGGCTAAGAAGAAGTAGAAACAGAGGTGGTCTGACCGTGGGAATCACCGTTCCACAAATAGTTGGGATAGGGGCTTCGACACCAGTCGGGCGCACGACATGGGCCAGTGCCGCGGCAGTACGGGCTGGCATCTGTGGGTTCTTTGAACATCCCTTCATGATCGATACCGCCGGCGAACCGATGCGCATTGCCAGGGCATCGTGGCTTGACATGGCTGTGGAAGGACATGAGCGGTATCTGGCGCTGCTCATTGCAGCCGTGGAAGAAGCCCTTGCGCCGGTCCGCGAGCGACTCAAGTCTTCTCCATTCAAGATCGGGCTCACCTTAGGCCTACCATCTCCTCGCCCAGGGCGGCCAGAAGCTCT
>DAISKX010000166.1:0-7342 GCA_036820725.1 Nitrospiraceae bacterium | reverse complement strand
GTGGGATTATCGACAACCCGTCCATTTGGAATCAAAAATCCAGAACCGGGATGAGATTCCACTGGGACGGAAACACAAACGACCTCAACGAACGGAACATCATTGCCGGTCTGGTCGTGAACGGTCCCCAAGTCGAGTGTCTCGACATCAAACGGGTGACACGGATCACGGACTGGATCATGGAACGGCCGGCGCCTCGCCTCGACGATTGGAACCGGGCAGTCAAGGACCATTCGGTCCGGATGAAGAAGTCAAGTCCTTACGCTGTGCTGAAGGATTTTTGTTCAGCCGAGCAGACCCCCAATCCGGATGCCACAGACACTCCGTCGGGCCCTGCTCCCCAAAAGGATACTGTACCCCCTCTGAAGGCTCCTGCGCCGACTGAGGCTGAGACTGAAGAGAGTATCGCTGCGAAACGTCTCGTGCTCATAGAAAATGGCAAGGTTGTGTTCCAACATTGGTGCGCATCCTGCCATGCCCCTGACGGCAGTCGCATCGGACGAGTGGAGCCTCTCGACGCGACCGAGCTTAGGACCGATCCAGCTCGCATGAAAGCCTTCGACCTTCGATTGCAAAAGGCCCTCAACACCATCGAGCGAAAGAGTCCCTACAGTGCTGAGGAGGACAGCGACGCTCCGGCATGGAAGCTCCGAAAATTCAGGGCGCAAGACGGCTATGTCAACATGCTGCTCGACGGTATCTGGCTGAGAGGGCCCTATTTGCACAATGGCTCAGTGCCGACGCTCTGGCAACTGCTCTGGAAACCTTGTCAGTCGAACCCGCGAGGGCCGGATTGTCGATGGATAACGTTTTATCGCGGGAATGAGATATTCGACGCGGATGAGATCGGTTTTAATTACAAACCACCAGATGAGGACCCTCCTTGGGAAACCATAGATACTCAAGAGGCCAGGATCCAACCGCGCGACCGGGTTAAGATTGTTTTGACCGACGGGAAGGCTCAGGAAGTCTTGGAAACGCCTGTTGATGACAACGGAATGGTGGAGTTCTCCGGAGTTACGGTGCAGGTTCACAATCTTACAGCCGCGAAGGCCCATGAACTATTGAAAAAACAATATCCCGATCGCTCCAAGCGCATAGAAAGCGTCGACATCCTTCGGGATTTGAAAGCCCATTTCTTCTTGTTCGATACGAGCATCGCCGGCAATAGCAATCACGGCCACCTGTACGGCACAGACCTTACCTGCGAGCAAAAAGCCGAGCTGCTGGAGTTCTTGAAAACCCTCTGATCCTGAGACCGCTATGGTTGCGTCCACCACCGCGTCCCGCCGAACGCTGGGACTCTTCATATTCGTTCTCTTTCTTCTGCTCACCGGCACGCTTCTGTCATTTGTGCTGCGTGGCAGTCCCCAACAGTATGAGTACGTGGGCCCCGAAAGAAAGGATCCAAGAGAAATCAGTCGCGCAGACTGTCGCGTAGCAGGGGAACATGACCGCCTCGATGAGACGAAGCCTGCCTCGGCCGAGGGTGTCGAGTTGTGCAATCAGGAGCACTTCAAGTATGGGTCCATAGGGTCGGATACCTTGAGGCAAGGGTTCCCCTATTGGATTTGGAAGGTCTTGCCGATCATGTTTGCCAAGGACTTGCGGAAGAACGGGAAGCAAGGCTATGAGACATTCGGGCTCATCGTCGAACGTGACCGGGACAGCAACCCGATTGAAGATCGCCCTGTGGGATTCTCGAAACGCCGCGTTGCAGGCCTGGATGTCGTGGGATTGAATTGCGCCTTTTGCCATGCGTCCGCCGTGCGAAGAACAGCAACCCAAACCCCGCTCACAATCGCCGGCATGCCGGGACATACAGTCGACGTGGAAAGCTTTTTCCTGTTCCTCTTTAAGACCGCGAAATCACCAGAATTTACTGCAGATAATCTATTCGAGGAAATCGACAAGTTTGAGCACGGCGAATCGATGGGCATGTTCCAGCGCACAGTGTATCGATGGCTGATCATCCCACTTTACCGGTGGGAAATTGCTAAGTTGGAACGAAAGTTTTGTTTCATCACAACTGCCGATCCGCAGGAGTGCGCTTCGGATCAATTCAAGACCGAGGCAGGGCCGGGCCGGCTAGATCTCTGGGCTCTTTACAAGGTTCTACAGTATACGAGATGGAACAGACTATTTGACCTGTTGCCGGATTTCACGCCGCGGTTTCTCGATTCCGCTGACCTGAGCGTCGGCAGTTCTCCTGGATTCGCAGATATCGCACCGTTGTGGCACCTGGAGCGGCGAATGGGAACAGGTTTCCATTGGGACGGGAATACACGCCTCGCCAGTGACTATACGACGATCGCCGCATTGGGCATGGCCATCACCCCTGGCGGCTTCGATCATCCGGGCTTTGACCGGGTCGCACGATGGGCGAGAACTCATAAGCCGCCCAGATATGAGGACCTAGCCCCGGATCACTTCAAAGACCTGCGCTCGAAGCTGCGGGAAGATGGCCGGCGATTGTTTGAGACGTATTGTTTTGCCTGCCACGACCCGGCAGGCCGACGTTTCGGCATGGTCGAGCCCATTGAACTCATCGGCACGGATCGCAATCGGTTGGACACCTT
The DNA here is from genome assembly GCA_036820725.1 of Nitrospiraceae bacterium. Classification (GTDB taxonomy): domain Bacteria; phylum Nitrospirota; class Nitrospiria; order Nitrospirales; family Nitrospiraceae; genus DASSBQ01. The sequence continues at coordinate 4,763 of DAISKX010000166.1, read as the reverse complement.
CACGGAGGAATTGGCCCGCAAGCTGAAAAAAGTCGGACGCGACTTCGAATCCGGTGTTCGCAGCGCTGAGAAGACCTACGGGTATAGCAACGTCCCGCTGGACGGAATCTGGCTCAGAGCGCCATACTTGCATAACGGCTCTGTTCCGACACTTCGCGACCTCCTGAGGCCTCCTGCCGAGAGGCCGACCGTATTCTGCCGGGGGAACGATCTCTACAATTGGGCCGATGTGGGGTTCGCCTCGGTTCCAGCTCAGCAAGGGAACCCCGCTCCCTGCGGCACCTTTTTCGTTTACAATACCAAACTGTCCGGCAATACCAACGGGGGACACGTCTTTGGAACCGATCTAGAAGACGACAAAAAAGCTGCCATCCTCGAGTATTTGAAAACGCTGTAGAAAAGGTGAATACTTCCGCCGTGACGACGACTATGCACCCGGCTGATCCAATGGCTATGGCTCCTCTTCTCTCAAAGGAGCATCGCATTCTTGAAAAGGGCATGATGGAATGTCAGCCGTTCGGTAGAAGACCGGACGGCACGTACATTCGCGATATCAGCGGCCTGGTGACGAGTTCAACGGTGAAACATTTGGAGGATGTGGTGAGCCGGATGCACGGGGCCGATGCCGGGCGCCGCGCAGTGGAAGAACTAGTCCGGCTCGACAACGAAAGAATTCCGGACCCCGCCTATCGAGTCACGGTCGCATTCCTTAAGAATCCCTGGAACAGTTATTCAAACGAATTTGCCGCATTCAACGGCGAATTTTGCGTCGATCTGTCGGAAGATCCTCTATTCAATCTCTCGATGGCCCGGGAGAAAGCCATTTCGCCGATCATCCAGGTGTTGGGCCGCGCCTTTTCCGTCCAGCAGATTTACCAAATGTCTCTCTATTTCAGCCAGCGATACTCGAAGGATTCATTCTATACGGAGGCGCTTCACGTCGGCGATCACTCGGCCACGATTCGCATGCGCCTCGACGAGAATACAATCCGGCAGTTCGGCGCCTACCGGATGGCCTGTGCGAAGATCTGGTGCGATTCACACAAGGGCTATTTCATCGGTGTCCCGGAACAGTTCCATCATCTCCCGGAGGCGACCGTGAAAGACCGGTGCTGTATGGCGGAAGGAGATGAGTATTGCGAATGGGCAGTCACGTGGTCAGAGAGCGCTCGACGGTGGTGGTCGGTTCCAAGCTGGATAAGTTCTCCTGTGAGCTCTAAGCAACAATCGGTCGCAGCCACTTCTTCAGAAAGCCGGCTTCCCGCAGGTGACCCGCAAACCCTTCAGGCCCCCCCCGCAGACACGGCACCACATATGTTTGCGCCTGTACTGTCAAACGATCATCGCATCACGGAAAAGCGCATGATGGAATTCCAGCCGTTCGGGCGGGAGCCGAACGGAAATCTCATCCGAGATCTAAGCGGAGTCGTTATCAGGGCCTGTATGGAACATTTGGAAGAGAACACAAACCTTACTGAAAGAAGCGAGCCAAATCCGGATGTGCTTAATGAGATGGTTCGATTGTTGAATGCGCGGATTGCGGATCATGCCTATCATGTGACTGCGGAGTTTCTCAAAAACCCTTGGAACAGTTATTCCACGGAGTTCTCAGCATTCTTTGCCCAGTTCTGTATCGATCTTTCCGCAGACCCGCATTTTCATTTCAAAATGGCGAGAGATAAGGCTATTTCTTCAATCATCCAAGTACTTGGCCGTCCCTTTTCGGTTTCTCGCATTTACCAAATGTCTCCATACTTCACGCAAAGGTACTCTAAAAATTCTTTTTCTACCGAGGTAATATCGAGCACTGATGCATCGGCAATCATCCGAATGTTTTTTAGCGATCGTGCGTGTCGTCAATTCGGTCCTTATCGTCGCGCGTGTGCAGCTATTTGGTGCGATGCGCACAGAGGCTACTTTGTCGGCGTCCCTAAAAGATTCCATAAGCTCGAGTTTGCCAAGATCACAGACCGGCGATGCATCGTGCAGGGGGATGATTATTGTGAATGGGCGGTCACGTGGTCAGATAAGAAACCCGTGCTTGAAACCGTGGGAATGCATTCGAGCCATAGCATTGGTCGCCATCACCAAACAGAGCACGCCATCATCGAAGCGGAATCAGTCGGCGAAAGTCACGCTGTACCCGCCTCACAGGGCGGGTCTGTGGATTCTTCACCGGATGCATGGCCCTCCTCGGCTTCGCTACTTTCCAAGGATCAGGTCATTACAGAAAAGGGAATGATGGAGTTCCAGCCATTCGGGGTTGGGATCGATGGGAAGGCGATCCGCGACGTCAGCGGAGTGACCATCCGGGCCTGTCTCGACTATTTGGAGGACTATGTCTCCCGGACAGAAAACACGGTGGCCGCCAGACATGCGGTAGATGAGTTAGCCCGACGGTTGAACGAGCGTGTCGCCGATACCAGATACCACGTGACCCCTGCGGTTCTAAGGAATTCGTGGAACAGTTATTCGTACGAATTTTCGGTCTACTTGGGCCAGTTTTGTCTGGACATCTCAGGGGATCATCATTTTTCATTTAATATGGCGCGCCAGAAGGCCATCTCCTCTTTTGTCCAGGTGTTAGGCCGCCCATTCTCCGTCTCTCGCATTTACAAGATGTCTTCACAGTTCGCGCACATCTATTCAGGAAAAACCGCTTATTCTGTCAAGACCCTCAATATCTCAGACTGTTCCGCCCGGATACGTATGCGCTTCGGAGACCGCGCCAACCGGCAATTCGGTCCCTATCTCAAAGCCTGCGCGCTACAGTGGTGCGAGGCCCATAAGGGGTTCTTGGTCGCCGTTCCGGAGAAATTTCATCAATTGCCTCCGGCGACCGTTTCCGATCTGGCCTGCATTGCGCGTGGCGATCTATATTGCGAGTGGGATGTGTCCTGGTCCACGGAGGAACGATCGCAACGTTACTGGCCGGTTCTGACTTCGCTGGCTCACCATATCTTGCGCCAGCAGATAGAAGAACGAGAGCGATTGATCGACGAGCAGGTGCGCACGATCGACATTCGCCACGTCGAACTGCAGGAAGCCTATGTACATCAACAACAAACTACTGCGGAGTTGCAGCGACGGGTCGACCATTTGACCATCTTGCACGATGCCGGACTCGTGTTCGGTTCCATTCTGGATCGCGAGACCTTGATCGATCGTGTCCTGACCACAATGGTCGATAAACTGCATTATGACCGCGCCATGCTGAGATTCTTCGACCAGAACCGGCAGGTCGCGTACGAGACACGGATCTTCGGTGTGCCAAGTGACATTGCCGACTTGGTTCGTTCTCAGGAACTTTCGGTCACGGATCCCGACAGTCCGGAAGGAAAGGTGTTTATACGAGGGGAATCGATCCTCATCCCCGACATTCATAAAATGATGGACCGTCTGCATCCTATGAATCAGCAACTGGCGACATTAGTCGGAGCAAAGTCCATTATTTCTGTGCCGCTGAAGGTGAAGAATAGAATCCTGGGATCATTAACCGTCGATCGCAGCCGCCAGCAGGCGCTTTCCCAGGATGATTTAAGCGTCATGGGGACTCTCGCCGGTCAAGTCGCCATTGCCCTCGACAACACCGATGCGTATCGGGAAATCGAGGAATTGAATCTCGGTCTCGAAGCGAAAGTACGCGCACGCACAGCTGCCATCGAGCAATTTATGGCACGTGTTTCCCACGATCTCCGGACGCCGCTGACGAGCATATGTGGATTTGCCGACAATATGCTGGACGGTTTAGCGGGCCCACTGACCGAAAAGCAGGGGCAGTATCTGACGCGCATGTTGGCCAATGGCCGCCGGCTTGGTCGATTAGTCGATAACTTGCTCGACATGCTGGTCGATCCAGACAAAATCCGTCTTTCACTCACAGAAGTCGATCTCCTTTCGCTCACGATGGACCTGATAGAGCAACTGCGTCCGCTGGCTTTAGCCAAACGTCAATCGCTGGACGCCAATTTCTCGGAAGGAACATTTACCCTTTGGGCCGACGGCGATAAACTCATACGTGTCCTGACAAATCTCATCGACAATGCTATCAAGTACACCCCTCCGCAAGGATTTATCACAGTTAAAATAGAGCGCCAGGGCGATTTTGCTCGGGTGTCGGTCACCGATACTGGAGAGAGCATTTCTTCAGAAGCTCTGCCAAGAATTTTTGAGCTCGGATTTTCGATAAATCGCGAGAATAAGGCTGAGGTCATCAGTCACCGAATCGGACTCTCTATTGTCAAAGATCTTGTGGAGCGACACGGCGGTACGATAGCAGTGACCAGTGCAATTGGAAAAGGAACCACATTTTCTTTCACAATCCCGATGGTCCAAGTCGTTCAAAAGATTGAACGCGAGGGTGAAGCTAGGGCGGCCAAACGACTGCTTGTGGCCGATGACGACCCCGACATTAGACAAATGTTGACAGACCGGTTGACCTCTGCTGGATATCTCGTCACATCCGTGAGCGACGGTCCAGAAGCGCTGGCTTGTCTTCAGAAGGTTGAGTTTGACGGAATTATCCTCGATATTGGCATGCCTCGAATTAGTGGATTGGATGTGCTGACAAAAGTGCATTCGGAAAAACCCACCGTGCCGATTGTTATGATCACGGCGGGTTCGTCTGAAGAGCGCGCCCTACTTGCTTTACAATCCGGAGCTCATGCTTACCTGCTCAAACCGTTTGACCCCGGCCGCCTCATCGAATTGGTCGGGAAATTGTTTCATGCCTAGACATGAGAATTCCCCCCCCCCCGAAATAC
>DAISKX010000165.1:0-7394 GCA_036820725.1 Nitrospiraceae bacterium | reverse complement strand
GCCCTGGCGGCAATCATGGGAATAGAAGCGTTGACAAGAAAAGCACTCACAATTCGGTCGCTTCAGGAATATCATCATCTAGCGCAATGAGCGATTCTCAATGAGTCGCTGATCATTCTATAATTGTTTCTCGTCATGCATCCCGGCTCGCATCGGCCGGCACGTTGGCGGCGAGCAGGGAAGCTTTTTAACCACCCTCGGGGGAATGCAATGACTACGACACCGATTACGAGGAAAGGATATGAAGCACTCACAGCGGAACTCAGCCGCTTGCGGAAAGAAGAACGGCCCAAAGTGATCGAAGCGATCGCCGAAGCTCGTGCACACGGGGACTTGAGCGAGAATGCCGAATATGATGCCGCAAAGGAGCGGCAGGGATTCATCGAAGCCCGTATCGCCGAATTACAAACCAAACTCGCAGAGGCACGCATCATTGACACCGCCGGCCGGGTCAGCGAGACCGTCGTCTTCGGAGCGACCGTCGTCTTGATCGAACAAGAAACCCAGGAAAAGAAACAATACACGCTGGTGGGCCAGGACGAAGCAGACCTGAAGTTTGCACGTATTTCCGTGCAGTCTCCGGTGGGCCGCGCGCTCATCGGCAAACGAGTAGGGGACTTCGTGGAAGTGCAGACACCTTCGAAAGTCGTCGAATACGAAGTGGTCGAGATTCGTTTCGAAGAACTGTGACGAATCATGCCCGCCGCTCTCTCCCTCGTGACACTTCTCACGGATTTCGGCTCACGCGACCATTTCGTGGCGAGCATGAAAGGCGTCATCTTCAACATCAATCCTCAGGCGCATCTTGTCGATCTTTCGCACGAAGTCCGCGCTTACGATATTTTCCAAGCCGCCTATCTGCTCAAATCCTGCTATCGCTATTTTCCTGACGGAACCGTGCATGTCGCTGTGGTGGATCCCGGAGTCGGAAGCAACAGGCGGCCTCTGCTGGTGTCCACCTCTCGCTATTTCTTTGTCGGCCCCGACAACGGTCTGTTTACCTATATCTTCGACGAAGAAACTGGTGTGGAAGTGCGGCAGATCGAAAATCGCCAATACCGGCTCGATTCTGAGGGTGCTACGTTTGACGGTCGCGACCTGTTTGCCCCCGCCGCAGCCTGGTTGACCAAAGGACAACCGCTCGGCTCCTTTGGCCGGCTGGTCTCTAACTCAGAACGGCTTTCTATCGGTCAGCCCAGGTGGAGCAACCATGTGATGACGGGGCAGGTTGTCTATGTCGATCATTTTGGTAATCTGATCTCCAACGTTACCCGGTTGCAACTCACCGAAGTCCGCAGCATTACGAAACGCTCTCAGCCCTACATCCGCCTCGCCGGCATCACAATCGACGGTCTCGTCGAGAGCTATCGTGACGGCGCACCAAACTCTCCGTCGGCCTTGATAAACAGCAATGGCCAACTTGAAGTGTTCGTGAAAGAGGGCAACGCCGCCGCCACGCTTGGGGCTATACAGGGAGCGCAGATCGAGATTGTTTGAGACCTGCGCTCCCATATACGTTGCGTGTCATTGGGAGAATGACGTCGCTATCGCAGGCAGATGCCTTCATCCAATCAGGCAGCCGCCATCGTACAAAGAAACCGCACGGGTAGAATCACGCTGAGGTGAATGGAACAAACCGTTAGAGGGATGCGATGAGGATACGGACGAGGCCGGAAATATCTTCTGTATCCAGTGTCGGGGTAACACGATTTGTAGAGTTGTTATAGGCGGCTTCGAGGGAGAGCATCGCAGACCGGCCATAAATCGGATCAAGATGGAAGGCGAACATTCCCCGGCTGACAATGCTCTCCGTATCGATGAGGCGGTCGGTAGATCGGCTGCTGGTATAGCCACCCATGGCACTGATGAGGAGGCGCTGGCTCTGTTTGTAAAGGAATGAAACAGACGCCATCGGTGTGTCAAGGCGTGCTCCCGACCACTGTTGGTGTTCGGATCTATACCCGAGCAGCGGGATAATCGTCAGGGTATTGAACGGGCGGTACAGCCCGCTGAGGTCTTGAGCAAAAGCCCGGCTTTCGGCTCCGCTCCGGAGTCCCTCGGTCGTGACGACATAACTGGATGCCAGCCGCGCATGCCATTTGAGACCACTGTAGGCGAGGGCTCCTTCCACCGAATTGCTTTGCGATCGTTGCGGTATGAATCCGGTGGGCTCAAAGCTGCTGTGCGTCGCGCTTCGCGCGTACGTCAGACTGAACTCCGGCCAGGATGGCTTGCCCACAGCAAGCCCGATACGACTGTATCGCTGTTCAAATCTGGCTTGCGTGGGATCGAGATCGACATTGTTCCACATTTCGCCGGCGGAGCTCCGTAATTTCGCGGCTCCCCAGTTCACTTCTCCCCACATTTCGCGAACGGTTTGATCCGGGCTGTTGAAGAACGCTCGACCGGCGGACCGATAATTCACTCCATAACGGAACTGGCTGTTGGAGCCGGTCAACGCGAAGCGGACCATTCGTTTAGACGAATCCTCGCTTCGGTCGATGCGTGATTCCACCGGCAATTCATGCGACGAATTATTCGCCACTTCCCCTTCGGTCATGAACTGTCCTTTAAACCATGAAGAGGCCGCGATCAGACCGCGCATGCGGGGATGCTCAGAGGCAGGAACAAGATCCTTGAGCCGGGCGGAGACAACAGGTAAGGCATACGAACTGGTTCGAAATGAGGTGTGTAGGACCGGGGAAGCGATGGTAAACGGAATGCCCGACGCTCCGACAGGGTTGCCTATACCTGCGGAAAATTGGATTCGTTGAAGAAGGAGTGTGCTTTGCTGAATGTCTTCGGCTTGAGCGCCGGTCGGAAGCCCTACCCAGAAGAGTACCAGGCTGATCATCACACGTCGTAGCATGGCTTCGATCCCGGCAAAAATTTCCCAAGCGGCAACATGAGATGAAGTGTAGCACTCGTTGTATCAACCTAAGTGATTGATACATTTGCGCTTGCAAATTTTTAGATCTATGCATCTGGCGCCGTGCGGACCGAAGAAAAAATGAATGGTCGTGGTCAAGGAAAAGGAAGATTACGTGCACGGTATTGGAGAGGTCCCAGCGGTCACCGTCACTTTCTCAATAGACCGATGGAGAATTGACACCATGCGTGTGAGCTCTGAAGAAGTCGTGGTGAGGGGAGGAACGAGCATAAGTACATTTCCGAGCGGCCGCAGCAGGAGTCCCTGTCGTCGTGATTCGAGAGCAACCTGATGGCCGACCCGTGCTTCAAGCGGATAGGGTTCGCGGGAGGCCCGATCTTTCACCAATTCGATGCCGACCATAAAACCCCGCTGCCGGATATCACCCACATGTTGCTGCATTGCCAAGGGACCCAGAAGGCGGGAGAAGAGTGTGATCTTCGGCCGCAATCTGGAGAGTGTGCCGGCACGCCGAAAGATTCGCAAGTTGGCCAGAGCGACAGCGCACCCGAGCGGGTTACCCGTGTAACTATGACCGTGGAAAAATGTCTTCCACTCATCGTAGCGGCCGAGAAAGGCCTCATAGATCTCTTCAGTGGTGAGTGTGGCGGCCAGAGGCATATATCCCCCGGTCAACCCTTTGCTGACAGCCATTAGGTCCGGTGTCACATCTTCGTGCTGACACGCAAACATCCGGCCCGTCCGTCCGAAACCGGTCGCGACCTCGTCGGCGATCAACAACACTCCGAGCGCAGTGCATAGCTCCCTGATGCGCTTCAGGTAGCCGGAAGGCGCGGTCACCATTCCGGCAGCGGCCTGTACGATGGGCTCAAGAATAACGCCGGCGATTTCTTCGTGGCGCGATCGCAGGAGCGTTTCGATCGGTTCGAGGCATGCCATCTGGCACGAGGGATACTCGAGCTTTAAGGGACAGCGATAACAATAGGGAGCATCGGCAGTCAACGTCGGAAACAGCAGCGACCCGAAGCGACCATGAAACAGATCAATATTTCCCACGCTGACGGCCCCGAGCGTATCTCCATGATAGGCGAGGGCGAGACGGACAAATTTGGTTTTGGCTGGTGCGTGCGGAACCCGCTGTTGCCAATATTGAACGGCCATCTTGAGCGCCGCTTCCACTGCGGTAGAACCATTGTCCGAGTAAAACACACGGGTGAGGCCACGGGGAGCGACGCGCACGAGTGCCCGCGCCAACTCAATCGCCGGAGGATTCGACAGTCCCAGAAGGGTACTGTGTGCGATCTTCTCCATCTGCGCAGTGAGCGCGTGATCCAGAACGGGATGTCGGTGTCCATGGATGTTCACCCAGAGAGAAGAGACTCCGTCCAGGTACCGTCGTCCCTCCACATCGAACACATAGGCTCCTTTTCCTCGTTCGATGATCAGCGGAGGTTCGGCCGTCCATTCCTGCATTTGCGTGAACGGATGCCAGAGATACCGGTGATCCCATCGCTCCAATTGCTTGATCCGTGAACTCGTATTCATGAATGGAAGGTGCAGGGAGGGAACCGGGCGAACAATTACAGGAGATGCGTAAAAAATCGCGGAGCAGACGAATTATACCGGCGGGCGATTTCTTTGACAACCTCCAGGGCAGCTACTATAATGAGCCGATTTTAGGTCGCATGAACCAGGATTCGCAAAGTCTCATCCGAAATTTCTCGATTATTGCCCATATTGATCACGGCAAATCGACCCTCGCTGACCGTTTTCTAGAAGCTACGGGTGCCATCACTGCCCGGGAGTTCCGAGAACAGATTCTTGATGCGATGGATCTTGAGCGTGAGCGTGGTATCACGATCAAGGCTCATGCGGTTGCCATTCGATACCAGGCAAAGGACGGAAAGACGTACGCCTTGCACTTGATCGATACGCCCGGGCACGTCGATTTTACGTATGAGGTGTCGCGCAGTCTCGCCGCCTGTGAAGGCGCCTTGCTCTTGGTTGATGCCACCCAGGGTGTCCAAGCCCAGACCATTGCAAACGTCAATCTCGCTATGGCCAATCATCTGACCATTATGCCTGTCATCAATAAAATTGATCTGGCGAGTGCCGATGTCGAAGGCACTACACACCAGATCTCGGAAATCCTGGCATTGGATGCCAGCGACGCATTGCAGGTCAGTGCCAAGGAAGGCCGGGGTGTCAACGAGGTGTTGGAAGCCATTGTGTCCCGTGTTCCGCCGCCCTCGGGAGACCCGGGCAAACCCCTCAAGGCCCTCATTTTCGATTCCTGGTTTGATAACTATCAAGGTGTCATCGTCCTGACTCGAATTGTCGATGGCGCCGTCAAACCGGGTATGAAGATTAAAGTCATGTCCAATGACAGAATGTTCGAAGTCATGGAGGTAGGCCAATTTACGCCGAAACGGACAAAGACCGGGCAACTCCTCACGGGAGAAGTCGGGTACCTCTGCGCCAATATGAAGGAGGTCGCAGACGTGAAGATCGGTGATACTCTCACTGACGCCGGGCATTCCACCGATCGGCCGTTTCCCGGGTATAAAGAGGTCAAGCCTCTGGTGTTCTGCGGCCTCTACTCCACCGATACGGCGAAATACGAAGATCTTCGCGACGCGCTGCTCAAGTTGCGGTTGAACGACTCTTCTTTTGTGTATGAGCCGGAGACGTCCCTCGCGTTAGGTTTCGGATTTCGTTGCGGATTCCTCGGTCTGTTACACATGGAAATCATTCAGGAGCGTCTGGAGCGGGAATACGAGTTGACCCTCATCACGACGGCCCCGACAGTCGTGTATCGCATCATGACGACGAAGGGCGAGGTCTTGGAGATTGACAATCCTGCCAAACTGCCGTCGCCCGGTTCGATCGAGGTATTTGAGGAACCATATATTCTCGCCACCCTGATCGCTCCTGAACGCTATGCCGGCAGTCTCATACAGTTATGCCAGGAACGGCGCGGTGTCCAGCGCAGCATGCAATATCTCGATCCAACGCGGGTCATGGTGACCTATGAATTGCCGTTGAACGAAGTCATTCTCGATTTTTTTGATAAATTGAAATCGAAGACGCAAGGCTACGCGTCGCTCGACTACGAGTTGCTGGGTTATCGAGAGTCGGAGTTGGTAAAATTGGACATCCTGCTCAACGGGGAAGCAATTGATGCGTTGTCTTTTATTACACATCGTGATCGCTCCTACCAGCGTGGACGCCAACTGGCCGAGAAAATGAAGGAATTGATTCCAAAACAGATGTTTGAAATTGCCATTCAGGCGGCGATCGGAAACAAAGTGATTGCCCGGGAGACCATCGGTGCCTTGAAAAAGAATGTGACGGCGAAGTGCTATGGCGGTGACATCAGCCGAAAACGCAAGCTCTGGGAAAAGCAGAAAGAAGGCAAGAAACGTATGAAATCCGTAGGAAAGGTAGAAGTTCCTCAAGAAGCTTTTCTGGCCATCCTGAAGGTCGGTGAGGAATGAATCGCGAACCCGATCTTCGTAACGCGGAAGACGTATCGGCACGCTCCGCCGAGGTCACACCGGATGCGGCAGTTCCTCAACAAGGAATGGGCGCGGCCTCCTCTCCAGTGCGGCCGGTCGTTCCGACCAGGAAATCGGTTGTCCGTGAATATGCCGAGGCCATCATCGTCGCCATGTTGTTGGCGTTTGCCATCCGCGTGTTCGTCGTCCAGGCTTTCAAGATTCCTTCCGGTTCCATGATCCCGACGTTGTTGATCGGTGATCACATTCTGGTCAGCAAGCTCTCCTATGGATTGCAGTGGCCGACGGATTGTAAGTTCCAGACCGGGTTTCCGCCTCTGACTTGTTACTCCTCACATACCGTGCTGCCGTTCGGATCGGTTCAAAAGGGAGACATCATCGTGTTTCGCTTTCCCGAGGATGAAGACAAAGACTTCATCAAACGTGTGGTCGGATTACCCGGTGATACCATCCAGATACGGAACAAGACCGTCCTCGTCAACGGAACAGCCTTCGAGGATAAGGGCTTCACCCAACACATTGATCCGGGCTTGATCGATGGACACATTAATCCCCGCGACAATTTCGGACCGGTCACGGTTCCAGAAGGATCGTACTTTGTCATGGGGGATAATCGAGACCAGAGTCTCGACAGCCGCTTTTGGGGATATGTTCGTGCCGAGAAAATACGCGGCAAGGCGTTTCGCATTTACTGGTCCTGGAGTGGCCAAGGAACCTGGATTGAATGGGTCCGATGGGAAAGATTCGGCAAAGCCATCCAGTAGCCCGCAACGGGCCTCCGTCTAAAGCAGCCTCGGACCTTGCGGGTGGACGGCACGGCGATCCTTCCTCCTTGCGTCAATACGTTCAGCGGTTCCCTCAAGCGAGCGTCCTCGTCATCGGCGATCTGATTCTCGATCATTATATCTGGGGTCATGTGAGCAGGATCTCGCCGGAGGCTCCGGTGCCCGTCGTGCACGTCGAATCCGAATCACTGAAACTCGGCG
>DAISKX010000164.1:0-7412 GCA_036820725.1 Nitrospiraceae bacterium | reverse complement strand
GGCGACGCCGTCTTTAAAAGCTATGACGGCGGGCAACGGTGGGTGTCGCAACGAACGGGACTTGATGATGCGACGATTACCTCAGTCGTGAACCAGTTTGTCTTTGCTCCGTCCGATAATGCCCATCTGTTCGCTGCCACGACGATGGGTGTCTTTGAGTCGCTCAATGGCGGAGAGGCGTGGACGAAACGCATGGAAGGAATGAAGGAGGTCCTCATGGTCGTGACGCTTGGTCTCGATCCGACCCGTCCTTCCATCATGTACGCGGGAACGAGCGGCGGCGTCTATAAATCGGTGGATCGCGCCGGTCATTGGGAAAAGGCGAATAATGGGTTAGTGGCGCCCGATCTGCTGAAATCGTCTCGCGCGTTGAACGTCACGGCGATTCAAGTGGATGCTTTTCAGCCAGATACCGTCTTTGCAGCGACGCTGAGCGGACTCTACAAATCCGTCGATGCCGCCAAATCGTGGGTGCGAATCGGCGACCAGCTGCATGACCAAATGATCATCACGATGGCACTCGATCGTACCCGCGCGGGTGTGATTTATCTTGCCGGCCGGGAAGGGGTGCACCGTAGCGAAGACGGTGGCATGACATGGAAAGCGATCAATGAAGGCTTGGCAACGAAAAACGTCCGGTCAATCGCCCAGAGTCAGGTCGACCCCAGACTGTGGTATGTCGGGACAAACGGGAGCGGGCTGTACCGGACCCGGGATGCGGGTGAGCACTGGGAGCCCATGCCTCCAATGCACGTGGTCAATGGCGATAAATAACGAGGTTGGAAGAAATTATTCCGGAGCATGTGCTTTACTGTGGAAGCAGTGTGCTCCGATTTTCAATCGTAGAGCCGACGGACGATCCACCGAGGGATGATCCGATCGTTGAATCCGGGAGGCTCGAACCGGTGGTCGACGGCGAAATGCTGGATCCCACGGTGGAATCCTGGAGGCTTGATCCGATCGTTGAGGGACGCAATGACGAATCGGCCGAAGACGATGTCTCGCGGTTGAGAGGTGATTCGCCGATTCCTGGGCCTGCCCGGCCGGTTTCGCCGATTTCAAATCCGGTCGGTCCCGTAGACCCGATTTCTCGGCCGGTTTTGGGATTGACCCCGATCCGAGGGCCGGTGAGTCCTTCCGCGCCAATTGCGGTTCCGCTGGTAGAGGTTTTTCCGATGTCTTTTCCGACAGAAGAACTGCTCCCGATTTCCGCACCGGTTTTCGCCCCGGAGGGAAACGTGTGGGGGCGCACTCCCTTGCTGATCGCAGCTTCTGTCTCTTGAATGGCGGATCTTTCCCGGGCCGCTTCATCCGAGGCCAAGCTTTCTTTACGGTCCATGGATTGCCCGAGATCTTCGAGTTGCGTGTGGAGACGATGAAGTTGTTGTCTCGCACTGGCGACCGGCGGGATCATTTCTCGAAGTGTCATGCCGCGGAGTTTCATCTGTTCGCTGAATAACTCATTTTGGGCGACCTGCAGCAGATCGGATACATCTTCACCCAGTTTTTCCACGCGTTCCAGTTCGGCAGGATTGGTCTTGCAACAATTTAAGAATTGCCGATACTCTTTAAGGAAATGAGACACTTCCATTTGTAAATTTTCGATCTTCATCGCGCGGCGCGGCTTCACGGGGCTTTGTGCCGATTCGCCGTCTTCTCGTGTGACCTTGTCCCGTGGTTCGACAAGCGGACTACAGCCTGATTCAGCGACGCCACCGCTCTGGCGCTCAGGATGCAGCGACGCGCCGAGTTGTTGGTCGGCAGTCCGGTTCCCGCAAAAGTCGATGGGAGGGGCTCCCATTGCGACCGGCATGTCGGTTTCCGGAATGCCTCCGAAAAGCGAAGAGATGGCTACGATGGCCACCTTCAAGGAAAGAGATGGCACTTGGAACATGTGTTTCATCATTAGAATGATTGTCATCCCCGGTATAAGGATTGTCAATCAAAGGATAGAAACTTCGACTTCTTGAAAGCGGTCGGATGATTTCGTTAGGCTGGCTGACACACTACCGAAAGATGCGGTCGTCATGGCTGTGATGTATATCGAGGATGCGGCGAATCACATTGGCGGAGAAGTGACCGTCCGCGGGTGGTTACGCAGCCGTCGGGACAAGGGGAAACTACATTTCCTCACCATCCGTGATGGAACGGGCGATTTACAGGCCGTGGTGAGCAAGAGCGCGGTCGGAGAGGCGCAATTCGAACTGTCAAGCCAACTGACGCAGGAATCTTCCTGTGTCGTGACCGGCGCGCTGCGCCAAGACTCGCGCGCGCCCGGTGGGTATGAACTCGATGTCATGCAGATCGAGATCGTCCAACTTGCCGAACCGTTTCCGATTCAACCGAAGGAACATGGCACGGGATTTCTCATGGAGCATCGGCATCTCTGGCTCCGCTCGAGCCGCCAGCATGCCATACTGCGGGTCCGTCATGAGATCGTTCGTGCCTGTCGAAACTTTTTCGACGAACGAGGATTTGTTCTGGTCGATGCGCCTATCTTCACTCCCAATGCCTGCGAAGGCACCACGACTCTCTTTCAAACTCAATATTTTGATGAGACCGCGTATCTGACGCAGAGCGGGCAGCTTTACAGCGAAGCCACCGCAGCGGCGTTGGGAAAGGTCTATTGCTTCGGCCCCACGTTCCGGGCAGAGAAATCGAAGACCAGACGGCATCTGATGGAATTTTGGATGGTCGAGCCGGAGGTCGCATTCGCTGAACTATCGGATATGATGACCCTGGCCGAGGAGTTTCTGACTTCTATCGTGGAGCGGGTGCTCACTGATCGAATGGCCGAGTTGCGTATTTTGGAGCGGAACATTGCGCCATTGGAAAAGGTAAAGGCGCCGTTCCCGAGGATTACATATGAAGAAGGCGTCTCTCTTTTGCAGAAGAAGGGTAATCCTACGGCAGTGGGGGACGATTTTGGCGGAGACGAAGAAACAGTCATATCGAAAGAATTCGATCGTCCGGTGATCGTTCACCGGTACCCTGCCACATTGAAAGCTTTTTATATGCAGAATGATCCTCTACGACCCGATCTTGCCTTGTGCATGGATGTCCTAGCCCCGGAAGGTTACGGAGAAATTATTGGGGGAGGCCAGCGAATTCACGAGTACGACAAGCTGCGTTCACGGATTGGCGAACATCATCTGCCTGAAGACGCGTTCAGGTGGTACCTTGATCTTCGCCGGTATGGATCTGTTCCCCATGCCGGGTTCGGGATGGGAATTGAGCGCGCTGTGGCATGGATCTGCGGGCTAGAACACGTTCGAGAGACCATCCCGTTTCCGAGAATGCTCTACAGACTCTATCCCTGACTTCTCTGACTTTCTCTTTGCGTGCGGCACTCTTTTACGACCTCTTCTCCCCAATATCTGAATCCACTATATAGCTCAAGTTGTGCGACTGCCTGGACCGACCCCCTCCTAATTCTAGTGGTAAATAATGGTGGCAAAATCATACAGGATAAATTCACAAACATTCTGATAATTAACTGGAATTGCTGTTGACAAGATTATTTTTGGGTGTATACTCCGGCCCTCAAGTGGGTGAAAGTGGTTGAAAATGGAAATACGATCGGCGATTCAAGTTTACACACACCAGTCCTTGTTGAAGAAACCCTATCATGGCTCCACCCCAAGCCCGGCGGAATCTATATGGACTGTACAGTGGGTTATGCGGGCCTAGCCTCACGCATTCTGCAGCAGACCGGCCCCGATGGTGTCCTTATCGGCATCGATCGAGATCAGACAGCTGTGGACGCTGCACGCGATCGCTTACGCAGATTCGAGGGGCGAGTTTACCTTAGGCAGGGAAATTTCTCCGATCTCAAGGCGCATGTTTCTTTTTTCGGTTTCCCCACTGTAGACGGGGTCGTATTCGATCTTGGCGTGTCCTCTCCGCAATTAACCTTCGCTGAACGAGGTTTTAGCTTTCTCGTCGATGGTCCCTTGGATATGCGTATGGACCAAAGCACATCGTTGACCGCGGCAGATTTGGTTCGCGAATTACCGGAAGGCGAACTCGCGGACATGATTTATCAGTTCGGTGAGGAGCGCTACTCCCGGCGTATTGCACGGGTCATCGTGTCTGAACGTGCTCGGAAGCCTGTCGAAACAACTGCCCAATTGGCCGCGCTTATTCTACGAGCGGTTCCCTCTGCCTACCGCCACGGGCGAATTCATTGTGCGACTCGAACATTTCAAGCGCTCAGGATTGCGGTCAACCAGGAACTGGATGTCTTGGAGCCTTCCCTGCGTGCGGCGGTTGATATGTTGTCACCGAACGGTCGACTCTGCGCGATATCGTTTCACTCACTTGAGGACCGCATTGTGAAAAAGACCTTCCGGGCTCTTTCGCAGGAACCGGACGCATTGTTCAACACTTTGACCAAGAAGCCGATTATGGCTTCACTAGAGGAGTGCACTCGCAACCCGCGGGCGCGCAGCGCAAAGCTTCGTGCAGGGGAGCGACACTCCAGGGAGCGTGCAGCATGAGGGGAATCGCCGTTGCCGCCGTCATGTCGATGATCTTCCTGTTTGTATGGGAACGTGTCGATGTGGTTCGACTGGGGTATCATATTGAACGGCTGAAATCTCAAAAGATTCTCCTCGAACGGGAACGTGACGAGTTGCGTGTGAAGCTGTCGTCACTCACTTCTCCTGAGCGTATCGCGCGTGCGGCCATGGACAAGCTCAACATGGTGCTTCCTGAAAAGGGCCAAGTTGTGCTGGTGCACCTCGAGCCCGACGCTCCTTCCATACAGCACCCATCGGGCGGGGAGGGCGAGGTGAAGCTTGCGAAAAATGTGCCGATGAGGAGAATGAGATAGTGGCGGGTATGCCGTCTCGCAGACGCTGGATCGTCATGAGTGTCGGGCTCGTGCTCGGCTTCGCTCTGGTCTTTGTCCGGCTGGTGAATCTACAGGTGCTTCAGGCCGCTGAATTGACGGTGAAGGCCGACCGCCAGCATCAAAAGAGTGTCACGCTGGAAGGAGCGAGGGGCACGATCTATGATCGTCGCGGCAAAGTATTGGCGATGAACATGGAGGTGCCCTCCGTGTTCGGGGTTCCGACTTCGCTCGACGATCCCGGTCAGACCGCCCGATACCTTTCACCGATTTTGCACGTGCGGGCCGGTGAGATTGAGAAGAAGTTGAGACAGGAAAAACATTTCGTCTGGCTGGCAAGAAAGTTGGAACCGGAGCAGGGACGCAGGCTGGAGCATTTGTCCCTTGGTGGTGTCGGGGTCGTCATGGAGGGACGCCGGTTCTATCCCAAAGGTCCGCTGCTTTCACATGTGCTTGGGTTCGCGGGTATGGACGATCGCGGGCTCGAAGGACTGGAGCTTCGATATGAAACCTTCCTTCGCGGCGAGAAGCGCGTGGTCGTGTTGCAACGCGATGCGCTTGGAAGAGCCGTTTTTCCGAAAGATCTCAATGAGCAGACAGTCGTGGCCGGTCATAGTCTCACGCTCACCATTGACGAAGTGATTCAATATATCGCCGAGAAAGAACTCGATGAGGCAGTCAACAGGTCCAATGCCAAGTCCGGGACCATCATTATTACGAATCCGAAAACCGGCGCCATACTGGCGATGGCCGGGAGTCCACGATTTGACCCCAACGCCGTGGCGGCGCTGAATCCGGACCGCTGGCGGAACCGTGCCTTGACCGACTCGTACGAGCCGGGGTCAACGCTGAAGGTCGTGGTGGCAGCGGCAGCCTTGGAAGAAAAAGTCATGACTCCAAGCAGCATGATCTTTGGAGAGAATGGGCAGATGGCAGTGGCGAACACCGTCATTCACGACCATGAAAAGTCGGGGTGGATGAGCTTCGCTCAAATGGTGCAACGATCCAGCAACATCGGGGCAGCGAAAGTCGGTATGGCCTTGGGTGACTGGCGACTCTTCGATTATTTGAAAGAGTTCGGCTTCGGCGAGAAGAGCAATATCGATCTACCGGGTGAAGTGGCGGGACTGTTCCGTAGTCCGCGGGAGTGGGGGCGTCGATCGGTTGCGTCGATTTCGATGGGACAGGAAATCGCTGTCACCCCGCTACAGATGGTGGCCGCAGTGAGTGCCATCGCGAATGGGGGCACGCTCATGAAGCCGTTCATCGTATCGGAGGTTCGCAATATAAAGGGGTTGCCTGTGGCCCACACCCTGCCGCAGCACCGGCGTCGTGTGATTTCGACGGAAACAGCGCGGACGCTGACCGGCATCCTGGAAGGAGTCGTGACGAATGGGACAGGGGGAAAGGCTGCCATTCCTGGGTACCGGGTTGCGGGAAAAACCGGGACTGCACAGAAGGTCGATCCCCGGACCGGAGCGTACTCCACCTCATTGTTGGTAGGGTCTTTCGTGGGGTATGTGCCGGCGGAAGATCCCCAATTGGCCATGATCGTGGTCATCGATGAACCGCATGGCGAGGGGTGGGGAGGAGTTGTGGCTGCGCCCGTCTTTCGAAAGGTAGGCGAGCAGGTGTTAAATTATCTGGGGATACCGGTCGACGAGCCGGTGAAGATCGCGATGACACACGCCGCCTTTTGACACATGACGCTTGAACAATTAGTGGGGCCTCTCGAGGGTCGGCTTGGCATTCTGGAGCGAAGAGGAAATCAGAACGTCGTCATCGCCGATATCACGGACGATTCGCGTGCGGTGAGCCCGGGGAGCCTGTTTGTCGCCGTCAGGGGAGAGCGCGTCGATGGGCATGACTTTCTCGAGAGCGCGCTCAGGCAGCAGGCCGGCGCGCTTGTCACTCAGCAGGTTTCTGTGATCGATACCGTGCCGACGGTCCAGGTGAGAGATTCACGCGCCGCGCTTGGCATTTTGGGAAGCCGGTTTTACGGCGACCCGACGCACCGCCTGCGAGTGATCGGGGTTACGGGGACAAACGGCAAAACGACGACGACCTACATTTGTAAGAACCTGTTGGAGTCCGCCGGGCGACAAATCGGCTTAATCGGGACCGTGGCCTATCTCGTCGGCAGGGAAGTCATTCCGGCCTCCCACACGACCCCTGGGGCGATTGAGCTGCAGCGGTTGTTCAGTCGTATGGTGCAAGGAGGGATCAACGGAGTCGTCATGGAGGTCTCCTCGCATGCTCTTGCGCTTGACCGGACCGGTGGGGTCGAGTTTGACGTGGCGGTCTTTACCAATTTGACTCAGGACCATCTCGACTTTCACGCGGACATGGATGACTACTTCCGTGCAAAACTTCGTCTCTTTACCGGGATGAATCCGAATGGCGTCAAGGGAGGGGGAACGCGTGCTGTGGTGAACTGTGACGATCCTCGGGGGCCGCGCGTCGCCGCGTCCTCTTCCGCGCCGGTCTGGACCTATGGCATTCACTCCGACGCCGACATCAAAGCTGAGGGTGTCCGTCTTTCTGCCGGCGGCACATCGTT